>JAICXR010000484.1 GCA_025980355.1 Chloroflexota bacterium
GTAGAGGATGGCGACGTGACCGATTCCGCCCCACAAGCTGCGCACGCGTCCGCGCATGGGCGGGAGCTCCTGCCCAGGGCCAGCGGGCTGTTCCGCGCCTATCGGGAGAGTCCGGCGACCGGCTGGGTTGCCGCCGTCGCCGCGACGCTGCTGACGACGGCCGTGATGGGCGGTGTGCTGCATTTCAGCCGCATCCCCAACATTTCCTTGCTCTACCTCTTCCCGGTGGTGGCGGTGGCCGGCGCCTGGGGACGCCGACCCGCCATCGCGGCGGCCATCCTGGCCTTCCTCTCCTACGACTGGTTCTTCGTGCAGCCGGTCCACGCCCTCACCGTCGACGACCCGGCAGAGTGGCTGGCCCTCGGCGTGCTCCTGCTTGCTGCCATGTTTACCGCCAACTTGACGGCCGCGTTGCGCCAGCGCGCCCAGGAAGCGCAACAGCAGGCCTGGGAGGCGGGGGTGTTGCGGACCCTGGCGTCGACGTTGGCGGCAGCCCACGACCTGCCGGAGTTGCTGGACCTGGGGCGGCAGCAAGCGATAGCGGTATTCCGCTGTAGCTCCTGCGCCATCGACCTGACAGCGGACGCCTCTCCCGCGCTGGCGGATGGGGAGGTGGCGCTGCCGCTCCGCACGCCCCGCGGCCGGCTGGGACTCCTGCGGCTGGCCGGCGTCGCCGGCCAGGCGGATGCCAGGCGCGATGTCGGGCCGCTGCTGCACGCCTTCGCCGCGCAGTTGGCGCTCGCCATCGAACGCCTGCGCTTACAGGAGGAGGCGACGCAGGCGGAAGTCTTGCGCCGCACCGACGAGCTCCGGGCCACCTTGCTCTCGGCGGTTTCGCACGATCTGCGCACCCCGCTCGCGGCGATCAAGGCGGCGGCAACGAGCCTGCTACAGCACGACGTCGCCTGGTCGGCGGACGAACGGGACGGGTTTGCCCAGAGCATCAACGGCAGCGCCGACCGGCTGAACCGGCTGGTCGCCAACTTGCTGGACCTTTGCCGGATCGAGGCGGGCGCGCTGCGCCTCGACCGGGAAGAGTATCTGCTGGAAGATCTCATCGGCGAGGCGACGGCGCAGGTCCGGCCGCTGTTCGCCGGCGGGCAGCTGCGCGTCGAGCTACCGGACGATCCTTCGGCCCTGCCTTGGCTGCGCGTGGACCCGATCCTAATCGAACAGGTGCTCGTGAATCTGCTGGAGAATGCGGCGAAATATGCGCCCGCCCCGGCGCCGGTGACGGTACGGGCCCGCGTTGGTGACAGCGAGGCGGTGTTGGAGGTGGAAGATCAGGGACCGGGGATCGCCGCGGCCGAGCAGGAGAAGGTGTTCGACCGCTTCTATCGGGTGACGTCAGACGGTCGCACCGCCGGGACGGGTGTCGGTTTGGCGGTCTGCAAGGGCATCGTGGAGGCGCACGGCGGGCGCATCTGGGTCTCCCCGGCGCCGAGCGGCGGGTCGATCTTCGCCTTCTCCTTGCCGGTAGGTCGCGCCGGGGTCGCGCGCTGATGGCCGGCGCGCGCGTGCTGCTGATCGACGACGAACAGGAAATCCTGCGCTCGCTCACCACGAATCTCCGCGCGCACGGCTACGAGGTCGCCACGGCGGCCACCGGACGCGAGGCACTGGAACGCTGGTCCGCCGGCCGGCCGGACGTTGTCGTCCTGGACCTGGGGCTGCCCGACATCGACGGTGTGGACGTGCTACGCGCTATTCGCCGCGAGGCCGGCACGCCGGTGATCGTGCTCTCGGCCCATCACCGAGAGCGGGAGAAGGTGACGGCGCTTGACGCCGGGGCGGACGACTACCTCACGAAGCCCTTCGGCATGGACGAGCTGCTGGCCCGCTTGCGCGTCGCCCTGCGCCGCCTGCGCGGGCCGGGCGCCGGGGCGACCGCAGCGGTACAACTCGGCTCGCTCTGCGTCGACGTGGACCGGCGCCTCGTCAAACGTGGCACGGAGGAGGTGCATCTGACCCCCACCGAATATGAGCTGCTCAAGGTGCTCCTGGGCCAGCGCGGCCGCGTCGTGACGCGGAGCCGCCTCATCGTCGCCGTCTGGGGAGCCGCCGACAACGATGCTATCCATACGCTGCACGTACACATCGCGGCCCTGCGCCGCAAGATTGAAGACGACCCCGCCAATCCGACACTGCTACGCACCGAGCCTGGCGTCGGGTACCGTCTCGCCGCCGAAGACGGCGCATCTTGAGGGAATCTTGAGCCGTACAGCCCGTTTCTTGAGGTAGCCTTGACGGCATCCCGCCTACTGTTAACCGGCGCGCACGGGGCGCGGTCTGGTGCAGGAGGCGGGCGATGTCGAATCTCATACTGGTGCCGTTCGACGGCGCTCCCGCCTCCGTCGAAGCGTTGCGCTCCGCTTGCGGGACGGCCCGCCTTGAAGGGAGCGCCGTTGTGGCGCTCTACGTGGCCAGAGTACCCCGCCAGTTGCCGCTTTCCGCCGGCCTGCCCTCATTGGCGAAGGAGGCGGAACGCCTTCGCCTGCTCTCCGAGGAAATCGGCCGCGGAGCGTACGCGACGGTGTGGCCGGAATGGGTCTGGGCCCGCGATACGGCGCGCGCTGTCGTCGACGTTGCCGAGGAGTTAGGCGTGCGTCAGATCGTCATCGGTCTAGAGCCGAGCAGCCGGTTCTTCGGTTTCCTCGCCCCCTGGTCCGCCGTCGCCCGGATCATGACCACGGCGCCGTGCCCCGTGCTGCTAC
>JAICXR010000603.1 GCA_025980355.1 Chloroflexota bacterium
GGCTTTGGCGGCCACATTGGCTTCAGCGCCGCCATCGCGATCATGATCTGCTCCGGCATCCTGCTCTACTGGGTGTTCAGGCGCAACGACTGGCTGTGACACGCCAGAAGGGGCACGGGGAAGTCCCCGCGCCCCTTCTGGCGCTTGCCGCGGTGCTCCGGGTCAGGCCCCGCGGTCAGCGGCGCTCCGCTGCTCCATGTAGTCCAGCCTGCGCCGGATGTCCATGTCCGCGCGGATCTCGTCCTCGCTCGGCGTCAGGCTGATCGAGAGCGTCAGCAGGAACGTCGCCAGGCTGATGACGAGCAGCAGCGGGATCACGAAGGCGGCCGCGGTGGCGCCGGACACGCCGGCCGCCGTGGTCATGCCGTCGATCGCCGTGGACGGCATCAGCCCGCCCTTCACCTGCAGCGCCGCCATGCCGGTGTAGTGCATGCCGGTGACCGCGACGCCCATGACCACCGCCGCGCCGACGGTCGCCACCATGCCCTTGATCCAGGTGCCGATCCACAGCGCGACGGTGCCGGCCACGATCGCGATGACCACCGACAGCGCCACGAGCGGGAGCCGGTAGGACATGGAGCCGGTCATGTTCATGGCCGCCATGCCCAGGTAGTGCATGCCCGCCACGCCGACGCCGAGGATCGTGCCGCCGGCCAGCAGCCGGGGCAGCCCGCCCTCGCCGAAGCCGACGATGAACAGGCCGGCGCCGACTACCGCGACCGCGAGCAGCATCGACGCGATGGTCTCGAGGATGTTGTACCGGATCGGCTCACCGGGGACGGAGAAGCCGAGCATCGCGATGAAGTGCATGGACCAGATCCCGACGGCGCCGATGGCGATCGAGGCCAGGACCAGCCAGCGTGCCTTGGCGGCGCCGTCGTAGGCCCGGGACAAGATCACGCAGCGCAACCCGAGGTACGACCCCAGGCACGACATCGCGAAGGCGAGCCCAGGATTGAGCGCGCCGTAGGAGAAGTTGTGGACCGCAACCACGTGGTGTAACCCCCTAAAGGCAGCGCGAGCCGCAGCCGTCGCTGCCTCTAAGCCGCTACCCCCTCGGTAGCGCCCCCCGCGCCAAAGTACGTTGGCATAGTCCCAGATGCCCCGGGAGCGCGCAGACCAAGTGACCCTTCTGAGACGTCCGTGCCTCCGTTTTACGTATTTCTACTTACGGTGCTTTTCCTACCGAGAGCGGCAATTGCGCAATTCGCAGTTGCGCAGCGCAAGTGCGGCTAGCAGAACGTGCGGGGATGGGGTCAGCCGCCCCCGTTCGGGATGACCTGGCTCTTGACCTGCTCAGGACACCGCGTCGGGAGACTCGGGCAGGACCTGGCCGCCGTCGACGACGATCGTCTGGCCGGTGATGTAGCCGGCCTCGTCGGTGGCGAGGAACAGCGCCGTGTGGCCGATCTCCGCGACCGTGCCCAGGCGGCGCATCGGGATCGCCGCGGTCATGCCGCTGATGTAGTCCTCGCCCAGCGTCGCCAGGCCCTCGGTCATGATGTTGCCGGGCAGGATCGCGTTGACCGTGATGCCGTCGCGGGCCAGCTCGATCGCCGCCGTGCGCATGAAGCCGAGCTGGGCCGCCTTGCTGGCGCCGTA
>JAICXR010000311.1 GCA_025980355.1 Chloroflexota bacterium
ACAAGCTCTACCCGGAGGAGGCTCCGCCTGACGGCCCGGCGAGCCAGTCCTCCCTCCTGCAGTTGTTCGAGGCGCCGACGCCTTCCCGCCTGGATACCGGCGCGCCCCGCCTCACCGACTTTTTCCGCCAGGTGCGGTCGCCGCTCGCCGTCTACAACGACGAGGCGCACCACGTCCACGACGAGGCCACCCACTTTCCGCTCCAGCCCCGCCGGCGGCTCGACGAGGAGACGAAGGAGGCGGTGGCCTGGCACGGCGTGCTGGCTGGCCTGCACCGCCAGAGCGGCCTCGCTTTGCAGACCGACCTGAGCGCGACGCTGTTCGAGGAAGGCTCCGGCGCCCTCTTCCGCCACACCGTCTACGACTACCCGCTGCGGGAGGCGATCCGCGACGGCGTCGTCAAGCGGCCCTACCTCGGCAAGGTCACGCTGCGGTACCGGGACGGCCACGACGAGCCGATCCCGCTGATCGACGATTCCGCCGACAACGCCTGGGATAAGTACAGTCAGTTGTTGCAGGCGGGGATTGCCGACTGGAAACAGGCCCAGGCCGCGCTCGATGCCGGCGGGGAGGGCCGTAAGGCGATCCTCTTCATCGTCTGCAACACCAAAAGCGAGGCCGGCCAGGTCGCCCGGCGGCTGGAGGAGTTCGTCGACCCCGAAAGCGGCGCGGCGCTCTTCGCCGGCCGGGTCAAGGAGCTGCACATCGGCCTGAAAGAGGCGTCGAACGAGCAGGAGTGGCGCAAGATCCGCGACGACGTCACCCGCATCGACGCCGCCGACAACCCCTACACCGCGGTCGTCTCCGTGATGATGCTCAAAGAGGGCTGGGACGTGCGCAACGTCAAGGTGATCGTGCCGCTGCGCCCCTGCGACTCGCGCCAACTGACCGAGCAACTGCTGGGCCGCGGCCTGCGCCGCATGTTCCCGCCCTACTGGACGCCGGAGGGCGAGCTGAAGGACCGCAACCTCGCCGAGGCGCTCTACGTGATCCGCCATCCCAGCTTCGAGCGGGTGATCCGGGACATCCAGGACATCGTGGAGGAGGTCGACGACGGCCAGATGCCGCCGCCCGACCCCACCCGCCTGGTGATCAGGCCGGTGGAACCGGAGGCGGAGCGCGTCCGGCGGGACCTGCCGATCGTGCAGATCGTCGGGGCCTACGCCGGCGCCACCGATTGGCCGGAGCGCCTCGACCGCACGAAGCTGCCGCGCCTGCTCGCCCCCTTCACCTGGGGCGTCGACTTGCGGGAGATCGACGGCATCATCCGCAACGAGGGCTACGGCGGCGAGGCCGGCGAGGAAGAGGTCCACTACAAAGTCAGCCAGTCCGCCTACAGTTCCATCGAGGCGGTGATCGCCTCCTACGCCGAGCACATCCGGACCGACCTGCGCATGGCGCGCTACTACGAGGCGGCGACGATGGGCGTCGTCAAGGCCTTCCTGGAGCGCTGCACCTTCGACCTGCGCGGCATCCCGCTCAGCCTGGACGCCGCCCTGGATGCCGACGACGAAACGCAGGCGATCGTCCTGGCCAACATCCAGCGCCCGGCGGTGAAGCGGGCGGTGGTCGAGCGGGTGGCGCGCCTGATCGGCGAGGCGCGGGCCGGCGAGGAGGTGGCGGCGCCGCAACTGGAGACCAACGTGCGCTTCGCCCGCGACCTGCCGGCCTTCGAGGCGGTGCCCCGGCTGGTCATGCGGCAGCCGCGCAAGTGCGTCTTCGACGCCTGCTGCTTCGATTCGCCGGACGAGTTACGCCTGGCGGGACTGCTGGACGAGGCGGACGACGTGGCGGCCTGGCTCTGGAACGACCAGGTCGGCGTCCAGTTCCGCCTCCAGTATGCCTACGAGGGCCGCATGCCCTACTATTACCCGGATTTCCTGGTGCGGCTGACCGATGGCACCCTCTGGATTGTCGAGGCCAAGGGTTCGGTCCGCGAGCGCGACCGCGTCAAGCAGGCGCGGGCGGAACGCTACGTCGAACTCCTGCGCGCGGCCGGCGAAGGCGACTGGCGCTATCTGTTCCTGATCAACGACCGCGCCATCCGCCGCGAAGACGTCGCCTGGTGGGCCGGGCAGGGGCGTTGCCTGTTCCGCGACCTGGTAGGACGAGTCGACGCGGCGCCGGTGTGAGGCGCTGCTAAAAAACTCGGCGCGGATAAGCGTCGCCGCTTCGGCCTTGCGCGCGCACGCGGCGTGGGTCATGATAGCTGAACGTTGATACGCCCTATTTCAGCGAAAGAGGTACCGCCATGGCACTGCCTTTCCGTCTCAGTCGCCGTCGTTTGCTGGCAACGCTCAGCGGGGGCGCCGCCGTGGGCATCCTCGCCGCCTGCGGCGGCACGGCGTCGACGCCCCCGGCCACGGGCCAATCGTCGGCCACGACCGGCGGCAGCACGGCGGCCACCGCTGCCGCGAAGGCCACGACGACCGCGTCCCAGGCCGCCGCTGCCGGCGCGACCCCCATCCCAAGCGCCCTCATCCAGGGCAGCAAGGCCACCACGACCCTCGAGGTCTGGGACTGGGCCACCACCTGGCAGCAACTGCTGACCAAGCTGGCGCAAGACTATGTCGCCCAGGCGCCGACGTACAAGATTCACCTGCAAATCCCACCCAACTACTACACTAAACTCCAGGTTGCCTTCGCCGGAGGCACCGGTCCTGACGTCTATCGCACGGACAGCCCCGACGCCTTCAGCCTGGCCTATCGCAACGTCCTGCTGCCCCTGGACAGCTACCTCGGCAAGGATGCGGCTGCCAAGGCCAATTTCAACGCCACCGTCAAGCAGTCCCAGCAGGCGTCGACCTACAAAGGCAAAACCATCGGCGTTCCCTTCGGCGGCACTCTCGTTCTCACCATCTATAACGAAGACCTGCTCAAGGACAGCGGCCTGACGCCGCCGGCGGATCTGGGGACCGCCTGGGACTGGAATAAGGTCGCCGAATACGGCCAGAAGCTCACCCAGAAGGGATCGGGCCCGCGTCCCGCCGTCTACGGCTTCTTCGCCGACACCAACTGGGAGACCGGCTGGCTCCCCGCCGTGATTGCCAACGGCGGCAACGTCCTGGACCCCGCGACGAACTACCAGAAGTGCATCGTGACCCAGCCTCAGGCGATTGAAGCCATGCAATGGATGGTCGACCTGGTACTGAAAGACAAGGTCTCGCCGAGCTCCGCCGACCTCTCCTCCCAGAGCGGCAGCAGCCTCTTCTTCACCGGCAAGATCGCCATCGCCACCTTCGGCAGTTGGCAGATCCCGCAAGCACGTCAGGCGAAGATCAACTTCAACATCGCCGCCGTTCCCTATGCGCCGAAGACCGGCAAGACCGGCAGCGACTCCAACTTCGCGGTCGTCGGCGTCAATCCGACGTCCAAGCTGAAAGATGATGGCGTGCAATACGCCCTCTGGCTCAACTCCCTCGATGCCCAGAAGACCATCGGCTCCTTCGAGTACATGCCGGCGAACCCGACGGCCGCCGACGCCACCTACTTCACGCCGAGTCTCGGCCCGGCCAATCGCGGCGTCCTCAAGAACATCCTCAATATCACGACGCCGGAGCCATCGCCCGACGTGGTCACCTTCACCGACGTCATCAATATCGTGCAGCAGGAGCTGCCGGTCATTTTCCAGGGCAACGAAACGGTCACCACCGGGCTAACCAAGGCCAGCCAGCAGATCGACGCCAGGATTCAGACGGCGCTGAAGGCGGGCTGAGCGATGGCGGTCACGTCCCGGCGCAGCCTGGCCCGGCGGGAGAACCTGCTGGGCTGGCTGATGGTCTCGCCCTGGCTGATCGGCTTCGTCTGCTTCGTCGCCGGACCGATCGTCGCCTCGCTGGCTTTGAGCTTCACGTCCTGGGACATCCTGCGCCCGCCGCGCTTCGCCGGCTTCGCCAACTACGCCGAGTTGCTCGGCGGCGCGTCCCTCTTCTGGCAGGCGCTGGAGGTCACCACCGTCTACGCCTTCATCAGCGTGCCGCTGCACGTGGCGCTGGCGCTGCTCGTCGCCATCCTTCTCAACCAGAAAGTGCGCGGCCTGGCGCTCTGGCGCACGATCTACTTCCTGCCTTCCGTCGTCTCCGGCGTCGCCGTCGCCTACCTCTGGCAGTGGGTGCTCAACGCCGATTACGGCCTGGTGAACTGGTTGCTCTGGACGGTATTCCACATCGCCGGGCCGGCCTGGCTGGTCGACACGCACTGGGCGCTGCCGGCGCTGATCCTCATGAGCCTCTGGTCCTTCGGCGGGCCGATGGTGATCTTCCTCGCCGGCCTGCAGGGCGTGCCGACCGAGATCCATGAGGCGGCGGCCATGGATGGCGCGAACGCGCTCCAGCGGTTTCGGCACGTCACCCTGCCGATCATCACGCCGGTCGTCCTCTTCAACCTCACGCTGGGCCTGATCGGCGCCTTGCAGATGTTCACCCAGGCCTTCGTCATCACCGGCGGCGGGCCGGCCAACGCCACCCTCACCCTGATGCTCTACCTCTATCAGAACGCCTTCCAGGACCTGCGAATGGGCTTCGCCTCGGCCATCGCCTGGCTCCTCTTCATCTACATCATGGTGTTGACGTTGCTGGTGTTCCGATCGTCGCGGCGCTGGGTGTTCTATCAAGGCTCCGCCGAGCGGAAGGCGTAGGATCATGCAAGAGACTCCCCTCGCCGCCCGGATGGTTACTGCCCGCGTGGAACGGCGCCCGGCCGAGGCATCCGTGCGCCTCGCCCAGCTCGCTGGGCGCGTCTTGCTCTATCTCG
>JAICXR010000512.1 GCA_025980355.1 Chloroflexota bacterium
AGGTCGCCGCGGCGCTCGGCTACGTCGCGCTGACCGGGTACGACAACGTCGAAGCGGTGCAGTTCACCGACCAGGGCCACGAGCATTACGGCCCCGGCCGCGGTCGCTCCGGCATCGCCGGTCTTTTTCGATTCCTCAGTAGCGACGGCCAGCCGCCGGGTCAGACGGACCTGGACGGGGCGCTGCGTGGCTTCGCGGCCCGGCCGCGCTCGCCCGGCCTGGTGCTCCTCTTCAGCGACCTGCTCGACCCCACGGGCTACGCCCGCGCCCTGGTGCGCTTGCGCCAGCAACGCCACGAGGTCCTGCTCTTCCACGTCCTCTGTCCGGAGGAGCTGCGACCGTCCGTGGAAGGGGACCTGCGCCTGGTCGACCGGGAGACCGGTGAGGCGGTGGAGGTCACCCTTGATCGGCGGGCGATCGACGCCTATCACGACCGCCTGACGGGCTGGCAGGCGGAAATCGCAGGCTTCTGCCGGCGCCACGGCGTCGTCTACCAGCCGTTGGACACCGCCCGGCCCCTGCCCCAGTTGCTCTTCCGCGACCTGCGGGAGCGGGGCGTCCTCACATGAACCTGCTGGCGCCGCTGGCGGCGGGCCTGTTGCTCCTGGTACCGGTCCTCGTGGTCTTCTATCTCCTGAAGGTGCGCCGCCAGGACTACGAGGTCGGCAGCACGCTGCTCTGGCGCCAACTGACGCGCGACGTCACGGCCCACGAGCCGTGGCAGCGCCTGCGCTGGAATCCGCTGCTGCTCCTGCAGGCGCTGGTGATGCTCGCTATCATTGCCGCCCTGATGCGCCCCTATCTGGCCCGGGCCGGCGCGGCCACCGGCTTTGAGGTCCTCGTCCTGGACGGCTCGGCCAGCATGGAGGCGACCGACGTCGCCCCGTCGCGCTTCGACGCGGCGAAGGCGGCGGCCGGGAATATCGTCGACCACCTCCCCACGGGCGCGGCGGCGGCGATCATCGAGGCGGCCACGACGCCGCACACGCTGGTGGGGGGGACGGCGGACCGCACGGCGTTGCATGCCGCCCTGGCCGCGGCGCACCCTGCGGTGAGCACGACGAATATGCGCGATGCCCTGGAGCTGGCCCTGGCGCTGGCGCACAGCCACGCGGACAGCCGGATCGACGTCATCTCCGATGGCGCTTTCAGCGATGTCACCGATTTCGGCGATGCCAGCGTGCCCATTCACTTCGTCACGATCGGCGGCCAGGGCCAGAATGACGGGATTACGGCGCTCTCCGCCCGCCCGCAGCCGTCGGCGCCGGGCAAGGTCTCGGTCTTCGTCCGGGTTGCCAACGACTCGACCCGCGCGGCGAACAACGTGCTGACGCTCCTGACAGACGGCCAGCCGCTGGAGAACAAGCCGGTGACGGCGGCACCGGGCGCGTCGCAGGGCTTCGTCTTCGATAACGTGCCGACGAGCGTCCGCATCGTCACCGCCACGCTGCGTGATGCCGACGACCTGGCGGCAGACAACCAGGCCTCCTTGGTGTTGCAACGCCGGCCCCCGCCGCGCGTCCTGCTGGTGACGACGGGGAATCCGTTCCTGGTGACGGCGCTGCGCTTCCTGCCGGTGCAGCTCTTCCAGGTGACGCCAAGCCAACTGGCCACGGTGAACGCCGATAGTTACGACGTCGTCGTCCTGGATAACTTGGTGCCGACGATCCTGCCCAAGGGCAATCTTCTCCTCATCGACCCGCCCAATTCGCCGTTGCTTCCCAGCAGCGGAACGGTCGGACCGCTGAACGCGACGAACACCCAGCGCGACGATGCCTTGCTGGACAGCGTGGACCTCTCGCAGTTGCAGGTACTCAAGGCGGCCAAGATATCGCCGCCCAGTTGGGCCCACGTCCTTGCCGACGCCGACGGCACGCCGTTGGTCCTCACCGGGCAAGCGCAGGGCCACGACATCGTCGCGCTGACCTTTGCGATCCAGCAGTCGAATCTCTGGGGCCTGCCGACCTTCCCGATCCTGATGGCGAACGCCATCAGCGCCTTGGCGCCGCAGGACACGAACGGCTTGACGGAAGCCGGACAAACGGACTTGCTGCTGGTGCAGCCGTTGCCCGGCGTCGACCGGATCGACGTGCAGCGCCCCGACCGTACCACCGTCACCCTGCCGCCTTCCAAGGCGGCGAGCGTCGCCTACGACGACCTGGATGTCGCCGGGCTGTACGTAGTGAGCCAACGCAGCGGCAGCAAGGTGCTGTCCCAGCAGTCCTACGCCGTCAACTTGCTGAGCGCCGCGGAGTCGAACATTAAGGCCGTCCCGCCCCCGGCCATCAACAGCCGGGGATCGGCGGCGCCGACCGGCGGCAAGGCGGCCGTCTCGCCCTACGAACTCTGGCCCTTCCTGGCCCTGGCCGGCGCGCTACTCCTGCTCGGGGAGTGGTGGTGGTACCACCGGAGGGCATGATGCAGGTCCAGTTCGCCTTCCCCCAAGCGTTCCTGCTCTTCGTCGTGTTGGCGGCGGCGAGCGTCCTGCTCAGC
>JAICXR010000118.1 GCA_025980355.1 Chloroflexota bacterium
AGGCCACGGTGGATCGCCTGCGGGTTGCTGACGTTGTTATACACGCCGTGCCGGCTGGGATAGAGCCCGCTGAAGAAGGTCGCCCGCGCCGGGCAGCAGTGGGCGGTGGGGGTGTAGGCTTCGCTGAAACGCACGCCGGAGGCAGACAAGCGATCGGCATTCGGCGTGCGGCACGGATGCTCCGACGCGCAGACGGCGGCCTGCTCCTGGTCGGTCATGAAGATCAGGATGTTGGGTGGGGTCATGGGGTCTCCTCTTCGTTTTCCACTATGCCATAGTGCCGGGAGTGTTGGGGCACCGGGGCGGCGACTGGGGTCTGCCGCCAAGATCACGCCGACTGCGGCCGGGACGCATTGCGACCGCCGTCGCCGCCCCTCTCACTCACGTTCGCCCTCCGACGTGCGGCACCCGCGCCTCGGCGGCCGTTTGCTGCGCGTTGCGGCGACGTACGTACTGTTGACTCGCATCAACAAGCGGTTGAAAGTCCCAAGCGGTGGCCTTGTCGCGTTTGAGGGCGGCGATGACGGCGCGACGCTCCGTCTGGCTGGCCAGTACGCTTTCGCGGATCGCTTCAGGGCGCCACCCGGTCAGCAGGTCGGTTCTTCGCCGCTGCAACGTTCCTGCGTGTTGAGGCTGGGCTGCCAGGTTGTGCCGTTCACCTGGGTCCGCTGCCAGGTCATAGAGCTGATCGGGCTGGCCGTGGACGTAGACCAGCTTGTGATCGCCCCGGACGAGCATCCGCACCGGCGCGCCCACACCTTCGCCAAGGTACTCGCTGATCGCCGAATCCTTCCAGGCGACGGGCTGCCCCCGGAACAGCGGCAGCAGGCTTTGCCCGTCCGATGGCGGAAACGTGCCGTCGGGATGGTGAGCGTCGGCAACGTCGCAGAACGTGGCGAAGAGGTCGACCAGCGATGCCACGCGCTGCTCGTGCCGGCCCGCCGGGATCCGCCGCGGCCAGCGGGCGAGGAAGGGGACCCTGCTGCTCGGTTCATACATGGTTCGCTTGTACCACATGCCACGTTCGCCCAGCATCTCGCCGTGGTCGCTCGTGAAGATCACGAGGGTGCCGTTTGCCATCCCCGCCTGCTCCAGGTGGTGCAGGAGATCGCCGAGCAGGTCGTCGATCTGGGCGACCATGCCCAAGTACGCCCGGCGCGCCGCGGCGATATGCTCCGCCGAAAGCGGGTAGAGGTCCAGCTCGTGGTGGATGTTCAGCCATTGGTCGTAGGCCGGTGGCTCCCCGTTCGGTGGCGGCGTCGGCGGCGGGATCGTGATGGACGCAAAACGGTCCCAGTACTGCGCGGTCGTCACGAAGGGGTCGTGGGGCTGGGTATAGCTGACGCAAAGTAGCCAGGGGCGGTCGTCGCCTTCCTGGCGGCGACGGGCAAAGTCATAGAGCTGGCGGATGGCCCGGCCGTGCACCTCTTCATCGTAATCCACCTGCAAGGTGCGGGCGGCGACGCCGGAATCGCGGACTTCGCGGACGCTCGTGCCCGGGTTATGTACCGGTTCCTGGCGCCAATCGGGCGTCCAGTCCAGACTCGCCGGGTAGATGTCGGTGGTGAGGCGCTCGGCAAAGCCGTGCAACTGGTCGGGACCGATGAAGTGCATCTTGCCCGCCAGCACGGTGCGATAGCCGGCCAGGCGCAGATAATGGCAGAAGGTCGGCCGGCTGGCCGGGAACTCCGAGCCGTTGTCGTAGGCGCCGATGGCGCTGATGAGCCGGCCCGACATCATGCTGGCACGGCTGGCGACGCAGATCGGCGAATTGCAGTACATGCGCTCGAAGACGACACCTTCGGCCGCCAGCCGGTCCATTTGCGGCGTCCGGGCCGCCGTCTGGCCATACGGCCCGGTCCAACAGGCGCTGAGCTGGTCGGCCATCACGAACAGGACGTTCGGTCGGTCTGCTGTCATGAGACCGCCTTTCTGCGTCGCACGGTCACGCGGTGGGTCGTCAGGACGACACCTCGCGCCGCTGCTCGATCTTCGTCTCGTCCAGTTCCATCCCCATACCGGGCCGGTCGGGCGGGACGATGCGCCCGTTGATCGGTTTGAGCGGCTGGCGGAAGAAGAGTTGGTGGATCTCGTTCCACTTCACCAGGTATTCGATGTAGGGGCAGAGCTGCGCCGGCTGGGCGAAGAGCGCGTGGGCGGTGGCCGGGGTGGAATGGCCGTGAGGCACGACCTGGACGTCGTACGTGGACGCCAGCGCGCAGATCTTCAGCAGTTCGGAGATGCCGCCGGCCCAGTAGATGTCCGGCTGCAGCACGTCCACCGCCCCGGCATCGAGCAATTGCTTGCAGCCCCAGCGGGTGTATTCGTGCTCGCCGCCGGCGACGGGGAAGGGGACACGTCGCCGGATCTCGGCGTAGCTGGCGATCCGATCCGGCAGCACGGGCTCCTCCAGCCAGCGGGGGCTGGCTTCCGCCAACGCGGGCGCGATCTGGGTTAGGTAAGGCACGTCCCAGCTCATCCAGGCGTCTAGCATCAGGTCGACATCCTTACCGACGGCCTCGCGGAGTGCCCGGGTGAGGGTAATGTTGAGGTCCATGCCGGCCTTGCCGTCGCCGGGGCCGTGGCGAAAGAACCACTTGGTCGCGGTGTAGCCCTGGTCGACCAGCTCGCGCGCCCGTCGCGCCGCGTCGTCCGGCCGGACGGAGCAGCCGAGGGCGCTGGCGTAGGCCGGCAGGCCGTCCCGCATGGGGCCGCCCAGCAGCTGGTAGACGGGGGCGTTGGCCCATTTCCCCTTGAGGTCCCATAGCGCGCAGTCGATGACGCTGATCGCCTGCATCACCACGCCCTTGCGACCGTGGACGGCAAAACGATAGAGCCGGTCCCAAATGCGCTCGATCGCCAACGGGTCCTGGCCGATCACCAGCCCCTTCAGTTGCCGGTCGATGACCCAGGCCTGGTCGGCGCCGACCGGACCGCTGAGGCCGGTCAGGCTGCCGTCGGTGAGGACCTCCAGGAAGATCGACGTCACGCGATTGACGCGCTCGGAGAGCCGTGCCAGCGGCGGCGGCCCTTCCGAACGCTGGTCGGCATAGACGTCGACCGGGCGCACCAGGCGCTCCTCCCAGAAGCGGCCCTCGTGTTCCAGGCGACCCTGGACCTCCGTGAGACGGATGCCGGTGATCTTCATCGGTTCCTCCTGCTCGCTCAACCGCCAATCGCGCTCATCCGGCGGCGTTCTTTGGCGTCGTGCGTCCCCCGCTCCGCCGCGGCGATGATGGCGCGCCGCTGCTGGCTGCGGTGGACGGCGGCGTTGATCGCGGCCGGATCCCAGTCCTGCTGGACGCGGCGCAGCAGTTGGCGCTCGACGGCGGCCAGTTCCGGCGTGCCGGCGAGGTTCTGCTGCTCGCCGGGGTCCGCCGCGATGTCATAGAGTTCGTGCGCCTCCCCGTGATAGAGGTTGAGCTTCCAGCGTCCGGTGCGCAGCATCCGCGCCGGCGTGTTGGTGGCGTGGCCGGTGTACTCGCAGAATGCTTCATCCTTCCAGTCGCCGGTGCGCCCCTCCAGGAGGGGCAGCAGGGAATCGCCGTCCAGGTTGCCCGGCGTCGGCGCCCGGGCGAGGTCGACGACGGTCGCGGTCAGGTCCACGAGGGAGCAAGCGCCGCCGAAGGTGCGCCCGCCGTCCCAGTGTCCCGGCCAGTTACAGATCAGCGGCACGCGGCTGGCGTGTTCAAAGAGTGTGTTCTTCCACCAGAGGCCGTGTTCGCCGACCATCTCGCCGTGGTCGCTGGTGTAGACGACGGCGGTGTCCTGCCGCTGCCCGGTCTCGTCCAGCGCCGCCACCAGGCGGCCGATCTTTTCGTCGAGGTAGGTGATCAGGCCGAAATAGGCGGCGCGCGCCCGCCGCACCTGGTCTTCGCTGAAGTCGTAGAGGTGGAAGGTCTGGCGGACGCGTTCGTGCGCGGGGTGCTCGATACCGCGCGCCCCCGGGGCGTAGGCCGGCAGGTCGACGCGGTCGGGATAGTACATGCTGAAGTAGGGCTCCGGCACGACCAGCGGGAAGTGGGGCAGGATGAAGCCGACGCAGAGCGCCCATGGTTGGTCGCTCTCCGCTCGCTCCCGGATGTAGCGCAACGCCGCCGCCTCCGCGCGGTCGTCGATCTGGACATGGGGAGAATCACCGGCCCCGGCATCCTCCACCCGCCCGCGGCTGGCCGGGTTGCCGATCCGGTGCGGCTGTTGCCAGCGGCCGCCGCTGATCGGGTGTTTGCTCCGCGACCCTTCGATCTCCGCCCGGAAGCCGTGCAGGTTGTCGGCGCCGACGAGGTGCATCTTCCCGCTCAGGACGGCGTCGTAGCCGCCCGCGCGCAGCATGTGGGCCCAAGTCGGGATGTTCTCGTCCAGCGTCGCCCCGTTGTCCCAGACGCCGATCCGGTGAAGGTGCAATCCGGACATGAAGCTGGCGCGCGAGGGCACGCAGAGCGGCGAGTTGCAGTAGGCGTTGTTGAACACCACGCCGTCCGCCGCCAGCCGGTCCAGCTGCGGCGTTTGGACCAGGGGATGCCCATGGAACCCGGAAAAATGCGGCGCATGCTCGTCGCTCATTATGAGAAGAATATTGGGGCGCTCCGGACCGGCCATGACGTTCCTTCCAGCGAGACTTTCCGCTGGGAACGTAGCAGACTCTGATCCTCCGGTCAATTATCCGCCACGCTATCCAATGCTGGCTCGCCCCCGGGCCCAGGGGCGAGATGGCGAAGCCAGAGTGGGGGCCTGCCCGGCCACCGGCGCTCGGCGGCACGCTTCCCGTGCCCGCCCCGCTAGCACCTGGTTGGCCGATCTGCTAGTATCGCGCCCTGACGCTCGACGGGTGGACGGTGGAATAGGGGTAGCGCGATCTTGAATATTGCCCTTGCCGTACTGGTCGCGCTTAGCCTGGCCTTCGCCTGGAGCATGGGTGCCCATTACACCGGCGCGGTGATGGGCATGCCCTACGCCTCCAAGTCGATCCGCATGTGGCCGGCGCTGGTGACGCTCTCCGTCCTCACGATCCTCGGCGCGACGTTCGCCAGTCACAGCGTGCAGCAGACGGTCGGGCTGCGCATCATCGACGCCCACCTGGTCACTGCGCCGATGCTGATCATCATCGAGCTGGGCGCCTTCTTCCTGACCACGGTGTACACCTACGCCAAGGTGCCGACCTCGACCATCCAGATCCTCGTCTTCTGCGTCGTCGGCACCGCGCTCGCGGCGGGGGTGACGGTGTATTGGCAGACGATCGCCGTCCTCGCCGTGGCCTGGGTGCTCGCCCCGCCGGTGGCGGCGCTGCTCGGGTTTTGCTTCACCAAACTGCTTGACGTGCTCGTACCGGAAGCGCGCAAACCGATAGCGGGCCATCCGCTGGTGGTGTTGCCGCGCCTGCTGGTGCTGGTGGGCATGTGCGCGGCCTTCGTGCTCGGGGCGAACGACGTCTCCAACGCCGTCGGGGTCTGGTCCGCCGTTCATCTCAGCACGCTCTTCATCGCCGGCCTGGCCGGCGGCGTCGCCATGGCGGTGGGCGCGCTGACGTGGGGCCAGCGCATCCTCAATCGCGTCGCCTTCGACATTGTGAAGGTGGACCTGGCGATGGCCAGCGCCGCCCAGTTCGTGCAGGCGCTGGTGGTGTTCATCGCCGTCAGCTTCGGCCTGTTCACCTCGATGAACCAGGCGCTGGTCGGCGCGATGTTTGGCACGGGGCTGGCGCGGGGCCGGGAGACGGTCCAGACGGCGACCCTGGTCGGTATCCTCAAGGGCTGGGCAATCAGCCCCATCACCGGCGGGACGCTCTGTTTCATCCTGGAGCGAATCCTGCTGGCGCTTGGCGTGCGCTAACTGGGCCCGGGTTGGTTCAGCGGCAAAGGAGCAGCGAGCATGGCGGAGCAGCGCGGTCGAGTCTTTGTCAGTTGGCGCTTTCCCGACCCGGCGCTACCCTTGCTGGAGGCGGCGCTGGACGTGCGGCTCTGGCGGGGGGACACGCCGATCCCGCGCGACGAGTTCCTGCGGGAAATCGCCGACGTCTCCGGCGTCATGGTGTCGAACGCGACCGAAACGCTGGATCGGGAAGCGATGGACGCCGCCCTCAACCTGCGCGTTATCAGCAACTTCGGGGTCGGTGTCGACAATGTCGACCTGCCCCTGGCGACCGCGCGCGGCATCCTGGTCTGCAACACGCCGGGCGTGCTGGTGGAGACCACCGCCGACCACGCCTTCGCCCTCCTGCTGGCGGTCGCCCGGCGGCTGACGGAAGCGGAGCGGTACGTCCGGGAGGATCGCTGGCGGGGCTGGCATCCCCATTTGCTCGTCGGGCAGGAGGTCTACGGGGCGACGCTGGGCATCGTCGGCCTCGGCGCCATCGGCACGGCCGTAGCCCGCCGGGCCGCCGGCTTCAATATGCGGATCATCTACGCCAGCCGCACCCGCAAGCCGGACCTGGAGCAGACGCTCGGCCTGGAATGGTCCTCCCTGGACGACCTCTTGCGGCAGGCCGACTTCGTCTGCTTGACGACCGCCCTGACCGCCGAGACTCGCGGTCTGATCGGCCGGCGGGAGTTGGATCTGATGCAACCGACGGCGGTGTTGGTCAACATCGCCCGGGGGCCGATCGTCGACCCGCAGGCGCTCTACGACGCCCTGAAAGCGCAGCGCATCTTCGGCGCCGGGCTGGATGTGACGGACCCGGAGCCGATGCGCGCCAGCGACCCGCTGCTTACGCTGGACAACTGTCTGATCGTGCCGCACATCGGCAGTGCCGGCGGCGGCGCTCGCGCCCGTATGGCGGAACTGGCGGCCACCAACCTGATCAACGGCCTGGCCGGCCGCCGCCCGCCCCACCTGGTGAATCCGGAAGCCTGGGATCGCGAACCCGGGCGCCGTTAGACGAGATTGATCGTCACGTGATCGTAGTTCCTCCCCACCTTCGGCGAGTGGAAGGCGATGGTCATCGTCTTCGCCGTTAGCGTCATGTCGATTGTCACCGTCAGATAGCCATACTCGATGACCGGGGCGATTTCCAGCGTCGTGTCGCCCTGCGTGAACGGCGTCGCGGGAATGCGCTCTTGCGGATTCGCCTTCGCATTGAAGCCGCCGCTGCCGGCGACGACATACGGGATCTCCTTGTTCGCAACGTGCCGGGTGAAGCGTTGATACAGGTGCGCGTGGCCGGACAGGACGGCGTCGGGCCATAGCCCGGCCTGCCGGCAGGCAGTATCAATGTCGCTGGAGAGCCCCGTGGACCCTCCGTGCTGCGCGTCGACGGAGAGCGGAGGATGGTGCACGGCGACAATGACGGCGCGTTCGCCGGCGGCGCGTAACGGCTTGAGTCGCGTCAGCTCCGCCTGCAGGAACTGGCGTTGCGCGTCGCTGAGGGGGTACTTGCCGCCCTGCGAGGAGATCACCCCCGGCCCTTCCAGCACGTTGCTGTACAAACCGATGATCGACACCATCGGCGCGTCGAGCGTGAAGTAGACGCCGGGCTGGGTCATGGCGCTGCGGGCCAGGCCACCCGAGTCGGGCGAGGGGCCCGGGGCGGGGGCGCAAAAGTTGCGCAGAAAGCCCTCCAGCGTGGGCGGCGCCTTCCCGGTCGAGGAGTCCCCATACACGGCGCCGTCGTGGTTGCCGGGTATGGCGAAGATCGGGCGGTCGTAGGCCCGGAACGGGTCGTAGAACTGGTCATAGTAGTACTGGGCCTCGCCGAAATAGTAGACGACATCGCCCAGGTGAAAGAAGAAGCTTGGCGCCATGCCGCCGCCCGCCTGGAGGTCGGCGACCATCATGTCGCTGACCGATTCCTCATTGACCAGATGCGCCTGGATCGCCGCCCCGGTGTCGCCCACGGCATGAAAACTGATCTGCCTGGCCGCTTGTCGATCCTGCACCGCGGCATCACCAAGGACCTCGGCCAGGGTCATCCTCGGCGGGTCAATACGCGGTGGTGGAATAGGCCGGACCTGTCGTTGATGCTGAAGGTAGTACGGGGAACGGTAATACTGCTCACTCGTGTTGTTCACCTGGAATTGCGTCGTGTCCGCCCCGGGCCGCTGCTCGGCGAACAAGCGGCCGTCCGCACCCACCAGATTTGCCATGCCGGCACGCCTTTCTGTGCTTGGTTGCCCGCCGGGTCCCGATGACCGGGCAATTCAGAGATAGGCTCTTTGGAAGACCCGCATGGTACCAGCAGGCCGCTCCATGCCTCACGCGGCCTGCGAGTGGGGCGTGACGGTGGTGATCCCGCGGTGACGGCGCGGCGGTGGACTGCACCGCGGCTGCCCGTTCACCTGTTGCACGGGGTAGAGATGTTGGCCGCGCGAGGCAGCCAAGCTGGCTGAGAGGAGGACATCATGGCACCAACCGTATCGCTCCCTCCGGTACCGGAGCGTCTGGCGGCGCGTCAATCGCTGCTGGTCAACCTGGCGTTCAAGCTGCCGCACGCGTTCAGCGGCGATACCTTCTGGGAAGAAGTGACCTGCGTCGGCTTCAACCCCGCGCTGGAT
>JAICXR010000237.1 GCA_025980355.1 Chloroflexota bacterium
CCCGCGCCGAATTGCGGAATCCGCGTCCGCGCCACTTGCTGAAGGTGGTCAGCGGGCTCTTGCCGGCCGGCTCCATGTCCACCGGCGGCATCCAGGCGCTGGTGCGGCGGTGGGCGCCGGAGGGCTGGCCGGCCCGTCCCCAGTTTCGGGTCGTGGCTTGCGACTACGAAACGGGGGAGCGGGTGGGCTTCGGGCGCGCCGCGCCGCCGGAGTTGGCGCGGGCGGTCGGCGCGTCCTGCGCGATGCCCAGCTACTACCGCCCGGTCCTGATCGGCGGCCGGACGTACGTCGACGGGGCGATCCACTCCGCCACAAACCTCGACCTACTGCGCGGCGCTGGGATGGACCTGGCCGTCGTGTTGAGTCCGCTCTCCAGCCGGGCCGCCGTCCCGCGGACGACGTTGGGCCGCATCGTGGCGGGCGGGCGGCGCCAGTTGAGCCGGCGGCTGGAGCGCGAGGCCGCCCTGGTGCGCGCGGCCGGTACGCGCGTGCTCGTCCTCGAACCGACCGTGGACGACCTGGTCGCCCGCGGCGAAAGTCGCCGTACCGCGGAGCGCGTTGATGAGCTGGCGCGGCTCGCCGAGCGTACCGTGGCCCAGCAACTCGCCCGTCCGGCCAACCGGGTACTGGTTGACCAGTTGCACGCCCACCAACCGCTACATGAGATTGCGTAGCGGCGCCAGGATCAACTCGCCCAGGCGGGAGAGTGCGGGCCGGGCGGCCCACCGCTCCCGCGTGATCTCCTCGGCGTTGGTCTTATCCTCCGCAAACAGTCGTTCCATCTGGCGAGCGAGCGGCCGGCTGTAGATCTCCACGTTGATCTCGTAGTTGCCGACGGCGCTCAGGCGGTCGAGGTTCGCCGTGCCGATCGTCGACCATTCGCCGTCGATGGTGCAGGTCTTGGCGTGGATCATCGCCTTGTAGCCGTAGAGGCGGATACCGGCGTTGAGGCAGCGCGTGAAGTAGCCGCGGGCCAGCCAGTCGGCGGCGGGGTGGTTGGAGTTCCATGGCAGTAGCACCTCCACCTTGACGCCACGTTGGGCCGCCATTTCCATCGAGTGGAGCAGCGAGCTGTCGGGAATAAAGTAGGCGTTGGTGATCAGCACGTGGCGTTCGGCCCGGTCGATCGCCGCGATGTACATGTCGCGGATCGGGAAGCTCAGGCGTAAGGCGTTGGTATCGCGCACGACCAGGCGCGGGTCGAACTGGCGCGGGTAATGGCGGGCGATGCGGGCGGCCCGTGGGCAGTGTTCATTCCAGAAGTCCACGAACTGCTGCGCGAGTTGGGCGGCGGCCGGTCCGGCGATCCGCAGGTGGGTGTCACGCCACTCCGTGGCGTAGAGGCTGCCCAGGTTGTAGCCGCCGATGAAGCCGAGCCGGCCGTCGACGACCAGGAGCTTCCGGTGATCCAGCGCATAGCGGCGCGGGTCGAACACCTGCCAGGGCCGGCGGATCGCCTGGTATTCGACCACATGCACCTCCGGGGGGAAGACCTTGAAGGCGTGGGGAACGACGGTATTGCCGAATCCGTCGAACACGACGTGGACGGCGACACCGGCTTGGGCTTTGCGGATCAGGCGCGCCTTGAACTCCTTGCCGACCTCGTCCGCCTTCCAGATGAACGTCTCCAGGTAGATGCTCTCCTCCGCCGCATCGATCGCCGCCAGCATCGCATCATAGAGGTCGCGACCGTAGCTGTAGACTTGCAGGGTGTTCCCGTCGACGTGCACTTCCGGCAAGGTCTCGTGGGGGAAGCCCTGGGCCTGTTCGCGCCGCTTGCGTCCGGCGGCGACGGCCCACAGCGCGGTCAGGACGCCCGCCTGCAGCACGGCCAGGCTAATGACCGCCGTCCAGGTCAGCCGCACCAGCAAGCGTGAGCGTTGCAACCAGGCCCGCATCATCGCCGTTGCACCGGCACGCCAGGTTCCTCTCCGTGGATCAGCAACCAACCAACAGCGTAGCACACGTCCGCGCGAGGTGATACCGTTGGGGGAAAAAGACCGTCAACACCAGGACGGGCGAGGGGACCGGGCGCCGGTACCATGACCCGTGGTGATCGCATGCCATCATGGTCCGCGCATTCGAAGGGCCGGGCTATGGCGGAGTTCGCAGGCCAATGGCCGGCCCGTAAGGAAAGGGAGACGGCTCTGCATCAGCCCTATCGCGTGGCCACGCCCCTGGGATCGCCCGATGAAGCGTTACGAGACTTGCGGAAGCGCTACGCGCAGGAGGTCCGCGCCGCCTATGTCGACCACGGTTGGCGGACGCGCCTCCGGCAACGACTGCGCGAGCCACGCGTGCTCGGCACGCTGATCATCGTCCTCGGCACCATTATCACCTTCATCCCCGGCCTGATTGAAGGGCTGATGCAGGAGGAGAGCCTGCGGCAGGCGATCGTCTACACGATCGGCACCACGCCGCTTTCCGGCACCTGGGAACACGTCGATTTGAATCCCCTCCTGGGGGCGGTGCGCGCCGCGGACGGCGCCGACCTGCTGACGAACCTGCGTGAGATTGCTCCCCATTACACGTTGGAGTTGCGGGCGCTCTTCTTCGAGGCCTTCCTGGTCGTCGGCGCCGTGGCGACGGTCGAGCGGCTGCGCAGCCTGGGCAGCGAGAAGCAGCAACGCATCCTCGACGGCACGGAGTTCATCGAGCGGCCGCACGAACAGACGATCCTACTTGCCGGCGAAGGCAGCTTCACCTGCGAGGCGCTGCTCGCACTCCTCGGGGAGGAGGCGTTGCCGATCGTGGAACGTAAGGAAGCGATGGCGCGGACGTTCAACCGTATCGCGCGCGGCAAGTCGCCGCTGCGGATTAACCACCGCGGCGAGCCGCAGGTACCCGTCTACCTGAACCTCGACTTCCGGGGCGACATGGACTACATGTCCGCCAGCGGCTGGCAGCAGCTCAGACTGAGCCCCGCCAACCTGCTGCGGACGGTGGATGGCCGCCGAGTGCTCCTGACTTTTGGTCTGGGCGAGACGAATCAGGAGCCGGTGCCGCTGGCGGACGAGGTGAAGCAGGACCTCACCGTGGCGGAGCTCATTGAGGGGAGCGGCAAACTCGTCGAATTGGCTCGGCAGCGCGACATTCAGGTGGACGCGTTGATCAAGGTCTACCTCGGCAACGCCCGGTTGCAACGGATGCGCCATACCGGCGGCGGCATGCGGGCGGTCGCCGATCGCCAGGCGGCGCGCGGCGTCGACATCTACGTCGACACGCGCGCCCCGGTCATCCGCGCCATCGCCGACCGCCTGGGTGAGCAGCGCGTCTTCGCCTTCGAAACCGGCACCACCCATTACGTTCCCACGATGATCAAGGCGGCAGCCCCGCTGGGCATCACCGTGCACGGCGAAGCGGCCCCGCCGGAGGACCCGCGAACGGCCACCTGCATCGTGTACGAGCAAGATGTTTCGGAGACGATCGAGACGGTCAAGGCGTTGCGCCAGGAATATGGACGGGTGATCGCCCTGACGCCGACCCTGGAGGGTCACGAACGCGCCGTGCAGGAAGACATCGAGAGTATCTGCATTGCCCTGGTCTTCGCCGAGATCGTGCTGGAGATCCGCCGCCGGGTACGGCTCGGCGAATCGGCCTCGGCAATCCAGGCGGACCTCGACCGCCGCTACCCCTACGAGGACGCCACCTGATCCGTGCCTCCGTGGCGGCGCGGTGCCGAGTGCGCTATCCTCCCCCGGTTCGATCAGGAGGGCGATATGGTGGCCGATCAGAATGCACGGCGGCAGGAACTCTACGGCTTGCTTGGCGACCTTCCGGAACGGCATCGGCCGATCAGAGCGGAACAGGTGGCGGAAGAACGGCGCCGGGGCTTCGTCGTCGAAAAGCTTGTGCTCGACCTCAACGGCCTGGAGCCGGTGCCCGCCTACTTCGTCCGACCGGAGGGTGCGACCGGCCGCTTGCCAGTGGTGCTCTACAACCACGCCCACGGCGGCGATTACGTGCTGGGCAAAGACGAGCTGCTGGACGGTCGCTCTTCGTTGCAGCGCCCGCCCTACGCCGATGCCCTCACGTCTCAGGGCTACGCGGCGCTCTGTATCGACACGTGGCTCTTCGGCGAGCGGCGCGGCCGGACCGAGGCGGAGGTCTTCAAGCAGATGCTCTGGCAGGGCCAGGTGCTCTGGGGCATGATGATCTACGACAGCCTGCGTGCCCTCGACTACCTGCAGACGCGCGACGACGTCGATCCCGACCGCATCGCCACGCTCGGACTCTCTATGGGCAGCACTATGGCCTGGTGGCTTGCGGCGCTGGACGAGCGCGTCAAGGTCACCATCGACCTATGCTGCTTGACCGACTACCGGGCCTTGCTCGACACGCGCGGTCTGGACGGCCACGGCATCTACTACTACGTCCCCCGCCTGCTCCGCCACTTCGACACGGCCGGCATCAACGCCCTGATCGCGCCGCGACCGCACCTCAGCCTGGCCGGCGACTACGACCGCCTCACGCCGCCGGCCGGGCTGGAGCGCATCGATGCCGCTCTGCGCGCCGTCTATGCCGAGGCCGGTGCGCCCGAGGCTTGGCAGCTCCGGCGCTATCCCTGCGGTCACCTGGAGACGGCGGCGATGCGCGCCGAGGTGCTGGCGTTCCTGGCAAGATGGCGGTGAGGGTGACGTTAGGAGGAACAGCGCGTTAGCGACCGGGGATGCTGAGCAAGCCCAGGACGGTCCGCTTATCGTACATGTGGCCGGCGTTGTGGAGGAGGGCGAAGTAGCTGAGGCAACGCCCCTTCGTCCAGCCCAGCATGACCTCCTCCACCCAGGCGGCCTCCGGTCGCAACGCCCCTTCTTCGAAGAGCACGCGGCGCAGGTGGGCCAGGTCGACCACCGCCTCCAGCGCCTCCGGCGCCACGCTCCGCGCGACCTGCCGCGTCTGTTGGCCGACGGCCGCGGAATAGGCGCGCAACGCGCCGAGATCGACGCCCTCGGTGAGGGCCGTGACTTCCGCATCGGTCATGCCGACCCCGACGTCGCGCCACGGCGCGCCCATGCGCGATGGCCAGCGCGCCGCCGGATCATCCAGCACCTGGGTGCCCTCGACCACCAGTCGATTGAGCGCCACGTCCTCGAAGCGGGCCAGATGCCAGACCAGCCAGGCGATCGAATTGAGGCCCTGGGGGCGAGCGCGCCAGATGCTCTCCTCGCGCTGGTCTAGCCGTTGAATCTCCCCACGGACCACCTCGTAGGCGTCGAGAAAGAAGTGCAGCGCGTCCATGTTCCCTCCCGTCAGCGTCCGCGAATGCCGAGTAAGCCGCGCACCACGCCACCACGTCGAAACGGCGGCGCTGCCGTCCAGTTTGCACGCGGGAGCGAGCGTTCGCCAGGTACAATCGGCACAACCAGCTAGCACAATAGTGGCGCATGCCGGGCTCCGGGAGCGGCCGCGAAGGCCGCCATGGCGTCGGAGAGCGCCTCGCGGGCCGGCCAGGCGTGGCCTTTCGCCCATTCCTCGGAGGCTACGTCGGCCGGGAGCGCCTGGCGGCAAGGGTCCAGCCAGCGTTCCAGCATGCGCCGCTCCGACGGTGGCGAGGGCGTGGCGATTCGCTGGCGGAGCGCCGCGGCGGCCGCCGCCAGGCGTAGGGCGCGTTCCGGCTGCTGGCGGGCGGCCAGGCCGGCGAACGCCTCCAGCGCGCCGGCCGTGCCCCAGTCGCTGTCGAGCTGGCGAAAGAGGGTGACGCTCTCCCGCAGGAGCGCCGGCGCCGCCGAGTCCCCCTCGTCGATGGCGAGGTAGGCCAACCTCAGCAACGTGGCGGCGATGGCCAGCGTGTCGCTGAGCGGCCGCCAGATCGTCAGCGCTTGCTCGTAGTGCGATCGTGCCGCCGGGTAGTCG
>JAICXR010000287.1 GCA_025980355.1 Chloroflexota bacterium
ACATCATGATCGGGGAGGAGGCGATCTATCACCCGACCGGCATGGCCCGCCTCGACCGCCCGCGGGAGCGGCGCTGGCCCGTGGAGTGCTGGATGAGCCGGTCGTCCCTACTCCGGCAGCACGGCCGGCGGGGTGGGCAAGACGATCCGCCGCACCCGATCGAGCGGTAGGGACGGCAGCGCGGTGGGCGTGCTCGGGAAGCCACGGGGGCGTGCGAACTCCCGGCGCAGGACGAGCATGAGCACGGCTGCCACCAACATCGTCGCCCCGGTGGCGACGAGACGCAGGCCCAACATGATCACCGCGGCCAGTGGGGCGGCGGCGCCGTAGGCGACCAACGCGGTGAGGCCGGTGAGCTCGGTGGCGCCCAGCTTGGTCGGCAAGGGAACGAGGATCACGGCGAGCACGACGATCGAGTAAATGCCCAGCGCCGCCCTGAAGCCGATCGCCGAGACGCCCACCGCGGTGGCCACCAGATGGAGCTCGGCGACGTACACGAGCATATAGACGGCGGTGAAGGCGAGGGTCCGGAAGGTGCGCCAGGTGACGAGCTGCGCCGCGGCGGCAAAGACCTCTTCCGCGATGAGGAGCGCGTGGCGCAAGCGACGCGGCGTGCCGGCCGCCAGATGGACCTGCCAGTGGTGGATGAGTAGCCAGAGCAGGGTCAGCAAGACGAGCCAAGTCGCGACGGCGCCGAGCAGCATCCGCGGCAGCCAGGGCGCATTCGGCAGGCCGATGATCAGCGCGACCGGCAGCGCCAGCGCGCTCTCCATGCCGAGCGTCGCCGTCGTGGCCGTCGCCGAGCGCACGACGAGCGTCTCGCCGAGGTCGGCCGAACGCGCCAGGATATAGTTCTGGAGGTAGACGCCGCCCGGCAGCGTCTTGGCGATCTCCCCGCCGGCCAGGGCGAGCAGCGTCAGCCGCCAGGGGACGGCGACCTTCAGTTGTTCCAGCAGCTCGTGCCAGACCATCGCGCGCGCCCCGATGTAGGGAATGGTGAGCAGGAGGGCGACCCACCAGGTGCGCTGGACGATCGCCAGGAGCTCGCCGCCGCTCGCCGGCGCGGCGGCGATCAGCGAGACGAATGCCAGCAGCCCCAGGGTGACGACGACGGGCGCGATGAGTTTGACATCGGCCCGGCGGAGCCGGCTGCCCAGCCGGCATACTACTCGGAGCGCTGCCTTGCTATCCCTCACCATGAAATTCCCTTCACGTTCGCGTTGAGTCAAGAGTTGATCGCGCCGCCCGCCGGCTCGACGGCGGCCGTTGCGCTGCTCGCTGTCGCCGCCGACAACTGCTGCCGCAGCACCAGCAGGAGGGCGCCGGCGACGAGGATGGTCGCGCCGGTGGCCAGCAGGCGCAGGCCGAGCATGAGGATCGCCGCCGTCGGCCCCGGAATCCCGTAGGACTCGAAGGCCAGCATCCCGGTGAACTCGGCCGGCCCGATCGCCGTCGGGACGGGGATGAGGATCACGGAGAGGACGACGAAGGCGTAGATGGCCACGGCGTCCAGGAAGCGGAGGCCGTGGACACCGAGCGTATGGGCCATGGCGTAGAGGAAGATCACATAGACGAGCAGGTAGAGCGCCGTCGGCGCGAGGTTCCAGACGGTGCGCCAGGAGACGAACTCGCCCCCCGCCTCCAGGAACGATTCCAGGAAGCGCGTCACCTGCCGAATCCAGTCCGGCGTGCGCTCGGAGAGGTGACGTGCCCCGTAGCGGACGAGCAGCCAGGCGAGGGCGAGGCTGATGATCCAGGCGACGACAACGCCGAGGAGCGTCCAGCGCACCCAGGCATGCTGGCCCGGCCAGCCGAGGATCAACGCCGCCGGGACGGCGAGCGCCGCTTCCAGGCCGAGCACCGCGGTCGTCGCCATCGTGGCGCGGGCGGTGCGCGCCGTCCGGAAATGCTCAAGCCGGGCGAGGAGGTAGTTCTGGACGTAGACCCCGCCGGGCAGCTCCTTCGTGATCTCGCCGCCGGCGAAGGCGACGAGCAAGGGCCGCCAGGGGATGGTCATCCCCAGTTGTCCCAGGAGCCGGCGCCAGATCAGCGCGCGGAGGGCGAGATAGGGGAAGATCAGCAGCAGGACGAGCCACCAGGTGCTCCGCACGATCTGCCACAACTGGGCGGCGCCCTGCGGCGCGGCGGCGACGTCGGCGACGTAGGCGATCAGGCCGAGGCCGACCGCCGCCGGCACGATCACCCGGAGGTTGAGCAGGCCGTGAAGCCGGCGACCGAACCGCCCAAGGTAATCCAGCGGTAGGTGGGTCGGTGTCATGGGGATAGCATCGCATCCACGCCGCGCCCTTCCCCCGTCAGTGCCTCCGGCCCCACCAGCCCGATACCGCAGCAGACTCTTAGTGCCGGCCATGCTCGCCGATCAACGCATCGAGTTGCGCAACAACCATGCCAAGCGAGGCGGCGCGGCGAGCGATCAGGCGGTGGGGCGTCCGCATCGGCGCCGCCCAGTCCACCGAGCGCGGCAACCACCAGGGCACGATCATGAACGGCGTGCCGAGCGCCGCGGCGACAAACCAGAGGCCGCTCTCGACGCTGACCAGCGCCGTGGCCCGCTCGATCAGGCCGGCGACCTGGCGGATCGGCAGGCCGAGCATCGGCAGGGTGCCCGCCACCGGCGCCTGGTCGGCGGCCGCCAGGGTGACGGGCGTGTAGCCGCGCTCCCGTACGCTGCCGGCCAATCGGCTCCAGCGCTCGTCGCCCCATCCCTTTACGTTCCGCCAGAGCGCGCCGGCGCCGGGCAGGCGGTAGCGCCCGATGTGCGGCGCCAGGAGGACGTAGGGCGCGGACAGCGAGCGCGCCGCCCAGCGATCCTCGTCGCCCAACTCCAGGACGGGGCGGAACTGGTGCAGGCGGCCGAGGTGGAGGAAGGTCCCCAGCCATTGCCCGCGCTCCTGGAGCCAGAGGTCGCGGTAATACAGCCAGGGCCAGTGGTGACGCCAGTTGCCCAGCATCGCCAGCGCGATCGGCAATGGTCGCAGGTCCTGGACCACCAGACGGTCCCGGCCGAAGCGCTCCTGCGCCGCGAGCCGGAGACGGCCGGCCTGGCCGTAGTGGAGCTCATCGATCAGCGGGTTGCGTTCCAGGATCCGGCTGATCGGGCGGTCCGGACAGCCGAGCAGCAGCCGTTCGGGCTGCCGCTGCCGCCGGTACTCGCCCAGGACGGCCGTGAACCAGAGCAGATCGCCCAGATGGTAATCCTCACCGAGGAGGAACAGGTGGGCGCATGCACCGGTCTTCGTTGCGGGACTCCGTCTGGGGGGCTTGGGGTGCCCGGAGGCATTGGAGCGCGTGCGCCCACTACGGTTATGATACCACTTAAGGGCGTGGCTGACCCGCGCTGGGACGATCGGATGCCTCGGCGGCGTACCAAGCGCCTATCCGGGGGACGATGATGCTGAAGACGCTCTTGCTCAATCCGCCATCGTTTGACGGCTTCGACGGCGGGGCCGGCTCACGCTACCAGGCGCGACGCGAGATCAGGTCGTTCTGGTATCCGACGTGGCTCGCGCAGCCGGCGGCCCTGATCCCGGGTAGCAGGCTCGTCGACGCGCCGCCCCACGGGATCGGCGTCGAGGAGGCCCTGGCCCTTGCCGCGCAGTACGAACTGGTCATCGTCCATACGAGCACGCCGTCGTTCCAGAGCGATCGGCGCTTCGTGGCGGCGCTGAAAGCCCGCCGGCCGGCCGCCACCGTCGGCTTTGTCGGAGCCCACGTCGCCGTGCTGCCCGAGCAGACACTCCGGGCCTGTCCGGACGTCGACTTCGTGGCGCGGCACGAGTTCGACTTCACCTTGAAGGAGGTCGCCGAAGGCCGGCCCTTCGACGAGATCGACGGGATCAGCTACGTCGATCGCGAGACCGGCACGATCGTCCATCGTCCCGGGCGTCGTCTGATCACCAATATGGACGAGCTGCCGTCCGTCGTCGACGTCTACCAGCGCGATTTGCGGATCGACACCTACTACATCGGCTACTTGAAGCATCCCTATGTGTCCCTCTATACCGGGCGCGGCTGCGCCTCGCACTGCACCTTTTGCCTGTGGCCCCAGACGATCGGCGGGCACACCTACCGCGTGCGCAGCCCCGAGAGCGTGTACGAGGAGCTGAAGCGAGCCGGCTCCCTCTTTACGCAGGTCAAAGAGTATTTCTTCGACGACGACACCTTCACCGACAACCGGCCGCGGGCGGCGGAGATTGCCGGGCGGTTGAAGCCCCTCGGCCTCACCTGGTCCTGTAATGCGAAAGCCAACGTGCCCTATGAGACGCTGAGGGCGATGCGGGAGGGCGGGCTCCGGCTGCTGTTGGTCGGGTTCGAGTCCGGCAACCAGCAGATCCTCAACAATATTCGGAAAGGCACCCGTATCGACCGCGCGCGTCGGTTCGTCGCCGACTGCAAGCGGCTCGGCATCAAGATCCACGGCACGTTCATCCTCGGGTTGCCCGGCGAGACGCAGCAGACGATCCAGCGGACCATCGAGTTCGCGCGCGCCGTCGACCCGGAGACGATCCAGGTGTCGCTGGCCGCCCCCTATCCCGGCACGGAGCTCTACGACCAGGCCGTGAGAAACGGCTGGCTGAAGCAGGAGGCGTTGCTCGACGCCCACGGCCTCCAGGACGCGACCCTGGAGTACGAGGACCTGAGCAAAGAAGAGATCTTCCGGGCCGTCGAGGAGTTCTACCGGCGGTTCTATTTGCGGCCACGGCCGATCCTGCGCATCGTCAAGGAGATGGCGCTCGACCGCCGGGAGTGCACCCGGCGCCTGCGCGAAGGCTACGAGTTCATCCGCTTCCTCTCCGAGCGCCGCCAGCCCGCCCAGGCCCACTGAGGCCGAAGCGCACCGCACGTGCCGAAGCGCCCGCGGCACCGCCAATCAGCGTCGCGGGCGTCCGTCGTGGAGCCGTTCCGGAACGACATCGCTCCGCAGCAGGTCTTCCCATGTCTCCCGCCGGACGATCAGATCGGCGCGCCCGTCGCGCAC
>JAICXR010000404.1 GCA_025980355.1 Chloroflexota bacterium
GTTCGAGCACGCCGCCGTCTGCGAGCCGGCCGACTGCGCGATCGGGGCGGCGCTGCGCGGCCGGCCGGAGGTCGGCCAGTGGGCGGCGGTCGTCGGCCTGGGCGCCATGGGCCACTTCGTCTCCCAGACCTTGTTCGGCCTTGGCGTCAAGGTAATCGGCATCGACGTCAGCGAGAACCGCCTCCGAGCCGCCAAACCCTTCTGCGCGGAGGTCGTCAACTCGTCGACGCAGGAGCCGGTCGCCGCGGCGCGGGAGATCACCGGCGGGATCGGCGTCGACCGGGCCTACGAGGTCGTCGGCATCGAACCGACCTTCGCCGCGGCCCTGCAGATGACACGCATGGGCGGCACGACGGTCCTGGTCGGCGTGTTCCGCGCGCCGATGAAGGCGTTCGATCCGGAGTGGCTATTCCGCCGCGACCTCACCGTGGTCGCCGCGAAGGGCCCCCGTCCGCTGGTCACCGCGCAAGGCGAGGCGACGGTGCTTGACTTCATCCAGCGCAAGGTCATCCGCCCGGAGACGGTGGTCACGACGTTCCCGCTGGCGAGGGCGGCCGAGGCGTTCGCGGCCCAGGCGTCATCGGAGTGTCTGAAAGCGGTCATTGTGCCGGATGAGGGAGGATAGACGAGCGACTCACTCCAGCACCACCTCGCGGCCACGGCGGCTGGACTCCTCGCAAGCGAAGAGGGCGCGCATGACGTCGCGGCCCCATTCGCCCGGCACCTCCAGGGCGCCTTCGCCCCGGATCGCCGCCGCCACGTTCTGCAACTGGCGGGCAAAGCCGTTCGCCGGCGGCACCGGGACGGCACGATAGCCTTCCACATCCGGCTGGTCCGGATCGGTGGCCTCCAGCTCCCTGCCGTAGCGTAGCATGCCTTTGGTGCAGACGGCCTGGGCGAGCGAGGTGGGGGCGCCGCTGTAGTGCCCGGTCAGGGCGAGCGTGCCGGCGGCGCCGTTTTCAAACTGGAAGTAGGCGAGGGTTCCGTCGTCCGACGGGTAGGCGTTGAAAAAGCTGCCAACCAGCGCCTTGACCGCCACGATCCGGCTGCCGGCCAGCATCATCATGCGGTCGGTGAAGTGCACGCCGTTGGCCAGCAACTGGCCGCCCCCCTCGGCGCGGTCGAAGAGCCAGGACGGGTTGGAGCCCAGCCGCCGCTGGCTGTACTGCGTCTCCGTCGCCCAGACCAGGCGGCCCAGCTGGCCGGAGCGGATCAGGACGCGCGCCGCCGCCGGCACGGGATGGAAATGGTGGGTCAGGCCGACCGCCAGCAGCCGGTTGGCGGCCTTGGCGGCGGCGATCATGCGATCGCACTCCTCGACGGACATGGCCATCGGCTTCTCCACCAGCACATGCTTGCCTGCCTGAAGTGCCTGGATCGCCGCCTCGGCGTGGAGCCGGTGCGGCAGGGCGAGGACGACCAGATCGACATCGTCGCGGCGCAGCAGCGCATCGAGGCTGGCCTCGCCCGCACAGCCGTATTCCTCAGCGAAGGCGGCGCGCCGAGTGCCATCCACCTCCGCGATGGCGCGGAGCGCCACATCATCAAGCCGCTGTGCCGCCCGTGCATGGTTGGCGGCGACCCGCCCCGCCCCCACGATGCCCAGTCCGAGTGTCCCCGCCATGCCCAACCTCCGCCACCGCAACGATTGTCGCCGGCCCGCCGCCGGCCGTGGCGATGGTAGCACCTCGGTGGGAACGCCCGCATGCGAAGACCAGCGGCAGTCGTCCGTGATCCGCTGGAACGGCGCGGTCCGGTCGCGGATCACCGGCACCGGCCGGAAGGTGCCGATCGGCGCGGCTGGGACCGTCCCCTTCGCCTAGGCGTCCTTGCTACTGCCCGGCGATATCCTTATTGATAATCGGCTCCATCTGGGCGAGGGCGTCGCTGACGCTGATCTGGCCCTTCTGCACCTTTGTCCAGATGGGACCGGTATCCGTCTGGACCTGAGTGAAGGCGATCCAGGGGAACCCCTGGGTCTCAGGAACCAGCGTCTCTACGCCATCGACCGCCGGCTGCTCCTTGACGACGGCCGCCCAGGCGGCGCTCTGGTAGACGGCCATGCGCGCCGACGGGCGCTTCTGTACCTGGGCGAAGTACTTCTCCTGGGCCGGCTCCGAGTTCACCCAGCTCACCCACTCCCAGGCCGCATCCTTCTTCGTGCCGGCGCCGGCCATGCTGTACATGTTGGTGAAGGACATCGAGCCCGGACTCGAGGCCAGCGGCCCCTGGGCAGGGGGGCGAACAGGAACTTCAGCTTGGGGTTCTTGTCGAGGATGTAGCCGGCGGTGTAAGAGCCGGTGTAGGTCATCGAGTAGTCTTCGGTCTCGAAGGCGGCGTTCGCATTACCGTTCACCTGGAAGGGTTAGCGCAACCACATGTCCTGGGCCAGTTGGAGGGCATTGCGTCCCTGGGGGCTGTTGATCAGTGTCTTCGTATTGTCCGGGTTGTAGAAGTCGCCGCCGTTGGCGTAGAGCCAGCCGGAGTAGGCCCGCGGCTCGATCCCGAACGGCTGCATGCCACCGCGCACCGTCTTGCCGCCTTGCGTCCGATTGAGTTTGTTCGCCGTGTCCAAGAACTGCTCGGTGGTCCATTTCCAGGTGAAGCTCTTGGAGGGATCGATCCCCGCCTCCTGGAAGTGGTCGGTATTGTAGGCGATGATGAGGATCTGCGGCCCGTCGAAAGGGATGCCGTAGACGTGGCCGTTGGCCTGGTTGGAGAAGAGGCCCGAGCCGACGAAGTTGGACATCGCCATGTCCGGCGTCTTGGCGATATAGGCATCCAGCGGCTCGGCCAATTGCCCGCGGACGAGATCGCGGATAAAGAGCGTCGCCACCTGCGAGGTATCCGGCGGCGTGCCGCCAGTCGCCATGACGATCCACTTCTGTCGAACATCGGTGGAGCTGGGGGCGAAGAGGTAGTTGACCTTGACGTTAGGATATTTCGCCTCGAAGTCGGCCTTGTTGCCGTTGAAGAACGTCACCAGCACCGGCGTGTTCGGCTGCCACCAGTCGAGGTGATTGATGGTGACGACCCCGGCGGCCGGGGCGGCGGACGAGGCGGCGACGGCACTTGCCGAGGTGGCCTGGGAGGTGGCCGCTACGGCCGAATTCGCCGTGCTGGCGGCGATGTGGCGCCGGAGGCGGTGGCGCCAGCACCGGTCGCGGCCGGCGCAGACGTTGCCGCGCTGGTCGCGGCCGCGGCCGTGCTGGCCGGCCCAGAGCCGGTGGCCGACGCCATCGAAGCGGCGCCGGCCGAATTGGTGGCGGCGCTCGCGCCGCAGGCCGCCAACGCCACACTCCCGGCCAGGCCGGTCAACATGCCCAATACTGCCCGCCGTGTCGGGCGGCGACTTTGGTCCGTCATTCCTTGCATGAGGCACACCCATTTATGACAGATCGGCGCTTGCCGAGCGCAAGCGTTGGCGAATACATTAGCATAGGCGGACAGCGCCAGCGGTGATGCCGGCGCTGTCAATAAGGAGACCGTCGTTGGCCGAAGCATCGCCTATTCCGTCGGA
>JAICXR010000464.1 GCA_025980355.1 Chloroflexota bacterium
ATGCAAGCCTTGAATACCACGGGAAAGGTCACGATCCCATTGGTGACGATGCACACGACCGGTGACGACGTCATTCCCTTCTGGCAGGAGTTCCTCTACGCGGCGAAGGCGCACCCATCGGGCAAAGGCAGCGTGACCCAGTTACCCATCTTCGCGTATGGCCACTGCAACTTTACGACCCTCGACTTGCTGGCGGCGTTCGGCCTGCTGGTGAACCAGGTGACCGGGGCGAGGCTCCCCGGCGCGGCGCCCCAGGTGACGAAGATCCAGGCGCAGCACGCCTTTAGTCAGGCCCAGCAGCAACTCCAGCAGCGGCACCAGGACCGCCCGGCGGCACGGCAGGTGAGGTAACGGGGCCATGCCAGGTTAGCCCGCGTTGCCGAACCGCGACCCGTGGGCCGCTTGCCCCCAGGAGCGACGCGACCTCGCTGGTGCGTTCGATACGCGAAAAACGGACGCAAAATTGCGCCCCAAGCGCTCGATCATCAACTCGGTACTATCCCGCCCACAACGACATACGTGCTCGGACGATCAGGCGGCGCAGCTATTTGTGGCGCACTCTAAATTGTAGGTCGGGCAGGAGCGAGGTACTCAATGTGATATGCTCGGTTTGTTCGCTCATGGGTCTGAGAGAGCGTGGCGCGGACAACGCCCTCTAGCCAGTACGGTACATTGCTAATCAGGCAACTAGCCAGAACGTCAACGGAAGGTTTTCGTCATGGCGCAATTCGATGCCCACCCAGTACTCGCCTATAGTACCGTACAATCGGCACCGGTCCCTCCGTTATCGGGGACGGCACTTTCGGTCCAGATCGGCGACGGAGCGTACTTTAGCTCGCCGCCGTTCAACGTGGTCGTTTGGCCTTCGGGTGCGGATCCCACCTTTGGGAACGCAGAGATTGTGCGCTGTACCGGACGTAGCGGCGATACGCTGTCCATCTCGCGCGGGCAAGAAGGAACCACGCAACGGTCTATCGCGGTTGGCTGGCAAGTCTCCGCCGCCATAACGCCAAAGTCGCTCAACGACATCCAAACGCAGATGCTGCCGCTGACAGGTGGCACATTGCAGCCGGTGGCGGATTCACCTGCGGTATTTGCGACGCGTCGCTCTACGGGTGCCGGCGGATCGACGTTATTCCAGATAGACACGGACACGCCACTTATTACGTCGGCTGCGCCGTTTCTCATAACCGGTCCCCAACAACAAGTCTATGCAGGAACCGTCCAAGGAGACGGATTTTTGGCCGAAGTTTGGGACGGCCCCGGGACAAATCTGGTGCCCAACCCAACCTTTGAGTCGGGGAACACGAACTGGATCGCCGGTAGCGGATATAGCGCTTCACAGTCCACGGCCGCTGCGAAATCCGGGGCGGCGTCACTAGAGCTCTCGAAGCCAACTACCGGTGGAACTATTAGCGGGATTACCGATCAGGTTAAATCGTTCCATGGTGTAGCAGCAAGGGAGCTGGGGGCGGGGGTATACTCATGGCGGTGAACCTTCCCCCATGTATTCCCGGAGTCTTCGATGTCTACGGTGTTGTCATTTCCCACGATGCGGCCGTCCGCGGAGGCGGCGGTGCGCGAGCGCTACGAGTCGGCGGCGGACGCCGAGACGCGGACGCGCTACCAGATGGTGCTCCTGGCCCAGCAGGGTTGGTCCGCCACGGCGATCGCGCCGGTGGTGGTCCGCAGCCACGACACGGTGTCGCGGGTGCTGCGGCAGTACCGCGCCGGTGGCCTGGACGCCGTGCCGCACCGCCCCCGCCCCGGTCGGGCCGCCACGGTGACGCCGGCCTGGCAAGCCGAGTTGGTGCGGGTGATGGAGTTGGACCCGCACGACGTGGGCGTGCCGAGCGCCAACTGGACGACCGGGCTGCTGGCGGCGTATCTGGCCGAGCAGACGGGGATCGCCGTGGACCAGGAGACGGTGCGCCAGCGGCTGCATCGGCTGGGCTACGTCTGCAAGCGCCCCACCTGGACGGTCGAGCACAAGGCCCAGGAGCAGGCGGGCTACCTGGGAAACGCCTGCGGGCGGAGCTCCTCTTGACGGCCGCCTTGGCCGAGGTCGACGCCGGCCTGGCTGCCGTGCTCCCGGAGGCTTCGCCCGCCCCCATCGGCCCATCGGCGCTGGCCCCTGCCCCACCGCAGGCAATCAGCGCCGCCCCGCCGGACGCCCGAGCCCGGGTGTTTGACCTCCTCGCGGCGTTGGGGGAGCCGGACCTCTGGCCGGCGGTGCCGGCGGACGTGCCGGAGCTGCTGGGCCTGTTCCCCCGGGCCGACCTGTATGTCCAAGACGAGGTGCAGATCGCCTTGCACCCGACGCTCACCCGCGTCTGGAGTCCGAAGGGCCGCAGCGGGCAGCGCCTGGTCCGCGCCCCCGGTGTCAACCAGAAGTGCTATGGCTTCGGCCAAGTGGACTGGCGGGATGGCGACCTCTGCTTTGGCTTCAGTCCCCGTCGGGACGCCGACACCTTCTGCTTGCAACTCGACGCCGCCGTGGCCCGCTCGACGGCGCGCGGGCGCATCGCCATCGTCCTCTGCGACAACGCCAAAACCCACACGACGAAAGGGTCCAAGCGGGTCCGGGAGGCCCTCGCTCGCCACGGCGACGCCCTCCGATTGGTCTACACGCCCGCCTACGACCCCGACAGCAATCCGATCGAACGGCTCTGGCGGGTCTGGCGGCGGGACGTGACCCACAACCACCACCGCGACGACTTCTGGGACCTCTACGCCGATGCCGAAGCGGAAGTGGAGCGGTGGCAAGCTGACCCTAACCGCGTCTTACGCCACATCGGCAGCGTCCCGCCAGCACATCCTGCCGACGCCAACGGCGACGAACAGCGGCTGGTCGCCTAGGATTGTAGGATCAGCATGG
>JAICXR010000031.1 GCA_025980355.1 Chloroflexota bacterium
AGGTCACCAACAGCGAGCGCGATATCGACAAGGCCTATGCCATCGATCTGGCGGTGCTCGGCGACGCCAAGCTGGTACTCCGGCAGATGATCGCGGCGATCGAGAGCGAGCCCGGCCAGGCCCGCCGGTCGCGTGAAGAGGTCGTCGCCGAACTCCAGGCGGCGAAAGCGGCCTTCCTCAAGGAGTGGCAGCCCCGCCTGACGTCGGACGAGACGCCGATCAACCCGTACCGCGCCGTCTGGGAGCTCATGCACGCCGTCGACCGGCGGGAGACCGTCGTCACCCACGACTCCGGCAATCCGCGCGACCAGATGCTGCCCTTCTACGAGGCTGTGATGCCGCGCGGTTATCTCGGCTGGGGCAAGTCGACGCAACTGGGCACCGGCATGGGCATCGCCCTTGGCGCGAAGCTGGCGGCGCCGGAGAAGCTGGTCATCAACGTCATGGGGGACCTGGCCTTCGGGACCGCGGCGATGGAGGTGGAGACGGCCGTCCGCGCCGAGATCCCGATCCTGACGATCGTGCTCAATAACTCCCGCATGGGCGGCTACGGCCACCACATGCCGACCGCCAGCGAGCGCTACGGCGCCAACCGCCTCTCCGGCCGCTACGCCGAGGTTGCGGCCGCCCTCGGCGCCTTCAGCGAGCGCATCACCGAGCCTGCCCAGATCGGGCCGGCGATCCGTTGCGCGCAAGCGGCAAATCGTGACGGCCGGACGGCGGTGCTGGAGATCATCACCAAAGAAGAGCCGGTCTTCCCGTCAGCACGGGCCCTGCTGGCCGCGGCGGCAGCGGGAATTTGAGGCGCGGTACCGTCGGCGCGCCGGACGCCCGTCCGACCGTTCAAGGCGAAACGTACGACAGATAGACCAAAAAGATCGGGATGTCGGAGCCGGCATGGAAAATGGCAGGGGCGAGCACGCTTCCCGACTTCTGCATCAGGTAGCCCATCGAAAGTCCGAGGATTAAGGCGTACCCGAGAAAGGGCAGCAGATGGAGGGCGTACTGAACTTGCACATGGAACGAGGTGAATATCAGGGCCGCGAGCACGTTTGAGGGCAGCGGGCCCAGAAACCTCTCGTACTTCTTGAGAAAGAGGCCCCGGAACCACAGCTCTTCGCGTAGCCCATTGCAGAGCACGAGGATCACGAGCGCCGGCGTGAGCGCGAGAAAGCGTGAAAGGGTCACCACGTTGTGCGTCGGGAAGAACATTTCGGTGCGCCCGCGCGCCGCCAGCACGAAGAACGCCAGAAAGCCGATGACGCCGATCATGGGTCCAATCCGATTCTTGGCCCGACAGATGAAGATGTCGCGCAGGTTCGCCCCTGACGCCCTGGTGAGGACGATGATCAGCGACACCATGCAGAGCGTGCTGAAGAGCTGAACCAGCACCGTCCCCAGCACGGTGGACGCGAGCGGATTGTTGCTGCTCGGCGTCTGGTGCAGCACGTTCTCGACGAATCGGCGTTGGAGCGGACTCACGTTCACGTCCCCAGCCAGGCCCGCGACCGTGAAGACGAAGAAGGCGAATGGAATGTCCCAGTAGGTCCGCAGGGCAAGGTTCTTCCGGGCGAGCAACGCGATTGCGAGCAGGAAAGCGGCGAGGCCGGAGAGAAAGGCATCCTCGACGAGCCCCGACGGCACCAAGGAAACGCTTGCTCGATACGCGGCGACCGCGACCAAGCAGAAGGCAACCAGCAGCGCACGCGAAAGCGCGCTCATTGATGCCGGTAGGGGCGGGACGGCACCGCCCAACAGCTCTGCGCGGCTTCCGGGCTCGCGCCTCACGCTCATGCCCATGGACCACCTCCTAGCGTATGGCCTACGGTACGTGCTATCATACGCAGTATGGTAGCGCCTGTCAAGCCCCATCGTCCGCGCCGGCAGCGTGGCTCCCTGAACCGTGAACAGGTGGTCGAGGCCGCGCTCGCGCTGGCGGACGAGGCCGGCCTCGAAGCGCTCTCGATGCAGAGTCTGGCCCGCCGCCTCGATTGCGGCGTGATGACCATCTACGGCTACGTCGAGAGCAAGGAAGGCCTGCTTGACGCGATCGCGCAAAGGGGCCTCCGCGACCTACGCTTGCCCCGCCCGCTACCCGGCGACGCTGAGGCGCTCCTGGTTTCGTGGGGGCGTGCGCTTCGCAGGACGCTGATCGAGCACCCCAGCCTCCCCGTCATCTTTCTCGCCCGAGCCGTGATCGGGCCGGGGATCTTCCAAGGCGTTGAGGCGCTGCTGCGGGCACTTGGCGAGGGCGGAGTGGCGCCCGCGGCCGGCGTCCACGCCATCTACGCAGTGCTCATCTACACCACGGGCTTTGCCGCCTGGGAAGCCCCCCGCACGATACGGCAGCCGCAATCGGACTACGCGGCCAACTGGCGCCGAGCGTTCGCCAGTCTTCCGCCGGCCGACTTCCCCCTCGCCGGTGGCGTTCTCCACGAACTCGGGCAGGTCGCAAGCGACGAGCAATTTCAACTCGGACTCACCGCTCTCGCTGCCGGCCTGGCTGCCGGGCTCGCGCCGAAATGACGGTTGACGCGGGGCCTCACCTTTAGAAATCGATCCGGCGTCGGGCGAGAATCTCATCCCCCGCCAGCAGTGACCCGGTCGGCCGCAACGCCTGGGATCGCAACGTTCTGCTTGGTGAATGTCGCCTGTGCCGTGATGGATCGCTTGCAAGTGCGATTGTCCGAAGACTTGTCGACGGCAGGCGGTGAAGACGTGGACTGTTAGGGATATTGTCGTCTGACCCATGAATGCCGGAACGACATTGCGAGGATAAGATGAGAACAGCCACGAACGGGGTGTGGAGTGGCGCGGATAGTGCGCGCTCACGCGACTTGAGCATGCTCTGGCTTCCAATCTACGCGCGGGGACGGCTTGCGACTGGCGTGGCATAACACGGGCGGCCCCAGTCGCATCCCGGCCCGCGCCCGCCAAACGGCCCGACCGAGGTCGGGACCTTCGGGCTAGCGGTAGGCGCGCCACCGATTGGACGCTAGCATATCAAAGTACCGAGGCGTTTGCCCCGAGGTGTCGGTGTCCCTCGCGTGGAAGGGTGAGCAGCATCGACGGCGACCAGCGGACCGTTATGGAGATCGTGGCGGAGACGACGGCCGCCATCGCCGCCGCGCCGGACCTCGACGAGGGCCTGCGCGCGCTCATCCGCGGGATGCATCGGCTCACCGGTGCGGAAAGCGGCGGCGTTCGACTCCTGTATCACGCCGACCGGGCGGATGGCGGCTGCCGACTGCTGTTCTGGCTGGGCGGCGATCGCTACGAGTGGCGGGACTTGCCGGGAGAGGCCGGTAGCAACGTCGATGCGGTCATCGTGAGCGGCATTCCCACCTATACCGCGGACCTCGCCGCGTTGGCCGCTCAGGGCGAGGCGCTGGCCGCCATCGCTCATCGTCGTGACGGCCTGCGCAGCAGCCTGATCGTGCCCCTACGCTCGCGAGGGCGCGTCATCGGGACGTTGCATGCCGACTCCCACCGCCACGACGCCTTCTCGCCGGACCTGCTCCTGCCGCTGCAGGTGCTCGCCGACCACGCGGGCGGGGCGGTGGAACAGGCCCGCCTCGGCCTGCGCCGCCAGGAAGTCGCCGAACAGGTCATCCGCACCCTGGCCCAGGTCGGCGCGGCCGGCGATACGGAAGCGGCCCTGGAAGCCCTCTTGCGAGGAGCAATGGCCCTCCTCGGCGGCGTCGGCGGCGTGGCCAGGGCGTTTGACACGAAGACCCGGCAGAACACCTTGCTCCTGGCGATACGGCTCGACGGCACATTCGATCACCACCGGCAGCGGCACCCGGTTCCCGCTGGCAGTATGGCGGAGGCCATGATGGACGGCGGCCCGGCCCTGGTGATCGACGACTACCTGGCGCTGGACCCCGCGGTCTATTCCCTCTATTCCGCCATGCAACGCCAGGGTATCCGATCTTCCGTCAACGTGCCGATCCAGGCCCACGGGCAACGGCTCGGCAGCCTGCACGTGAACCACCATCGCCCCGGCGCGTTCGGGCCGGCGGACCTGCACATCGCCGAGGCGCTGGCGCTCCAGGCCGGCGCGGCCATCGAACGAGCGGTGCTAGTGGAAAGCGAACGGGCCCAGATGCAGGCGCGGCTGGCGGCGGAAGCGCGGTTCGGGACGCTGAAAGACGAGTTCGTCGCCCTGGTCTCCCACGAGTTGCGCACGCCCCTGACCTCAATCAAGGGCTACGCCGACCTGCTGATGGGCGGTGAGGCGGGCGGGCTCAGCGAGGAGCAGCAGGAGTTTCTCGCCATCATCACCCGCAACGTCGACCGTGAGGTCATGCTGGTCAACGATCTCCTGGATCTGTCGCGCCTGGAGGCGAACCAGGTGGAGCTTGTTACCATCCCGCTTGATGTGGGTATGGTCCTGCGCGACGTTGTGACCTCGCTACGGCCCCAGTTGCAGGCGAAACGGCAGCAACTGATCCTGCAAGTGCCCGTTCATCTCCCCACGGTCATGGGCGATCTGGCGCGCCTGACGCAGGTGTTCACCAACCTTGTCTCTAACGCGCTGAAGTACACGCGGGAACAGGGGGAGATTGCTGTCCGGGCCCAGACGTTCCAGGACTGCGTGCGCATCCAGGTCCGCGATAACGGCATCGGCCTGACGGAGGAGGAACAGGGCCGGCTGTTCACCAAGTTCTTCCGGGCGCAGCAGCGGATCGTCCAGGAAGCCGGCGGCACGGGCCTGGGTCTGGCGATCACGCGGGCGATCGTGGAACGCCATGGCGGCACAATCTCGGTAGAGAGTTCGCCAGGGCAAGGATCGGCGTTCACCGTCTCCTTGCCGATCGTCCCGCCGACGTGAGCGTGTTGGCGCCTCAGCCGGCTTGGCGGATCAATTCGCCCAGGGCCGGCGTGTAGGCTTCCCGGTAGGTCGGGAACGGCCGCACCAGCTTCGTCAGCGTCTGCAGCGGCGTTTCCCCCAGGATGGCCAGTTGCGCTTCGCCCAGCCATTCGGCGGCGTACGGGCCGGCGATGGAGGCGCCCAACAGGATATGCTTGCGGCGATCGGCGACCAGGATGACCCGACCGTTCGTCCAGCCGTCCGTCCTGGCGCGGGCAGTCTCGCCGACGTTTGCTCCGGCGCTGATGGCTTCGATGCCCGATTGCTGCGCCTGCTCTCGGGTCAGGCCGACCGCGCCGACCTCCGGTTCGGTATAGACGGCGCGCGGGATGGCGCGGTAATCGGCCGCGGCGTCGCCGCCAAGGAGATTCCTGGCAATTATGTCCGCCTGGTAGTTCGCGGTATGCGTGAACGGCGCGATGCCCGTCACGTCGCCCGCCGCCCAGACGTGCGCTTGCCCGGTCACCCGGCACTGGCGATCCGTCGCCAGGCCGTCCTTCCCAGCCTTGATCCCGGCGCTCTCCAGGCCGAGATCGTCCACCCGGGGCCGCCGGCCCGTGGCGACCAGGAGGCGTTCCGCGCCGAGCACCGTGCCGTCCTGGAGGGCGAGTTGGAGGCCCGACGCCGTGGCCGATGCGGCGGTGGCGTGCGCGCCGAAGCGTAGGCGAATGCCGTCCCGTCCTAACGCCGAGGCCAGGATGTCCGATATTTCCGGCTCCTCCTCCGGGATCAAGCGCGACTCCACTTGTAAGAGCGTCACCGCAACTCCGAAGCGGGCGAAGAGTTGCGCCAGCTCGCAGCCGACCGGCCCGCCGCCCAGGATCAGCAAGGATGCCGGCAACTCGGCACTACTGAGCGCCTCGTCGCTGGTCCACATCGGCACGGCGTCCAGCCCGCTGATCGGCGGGATGTCCGGTTGGGACCCGGTGGCAATCACGAGGTCGGTCCAGCCCAGCTCGCGTCCCGCCACGGCGACGACGCCGGGTCGGACGATCCGGCCGCGACCGCGGACCAGGATCACACCGGCCGACGCCAGCGACTTGGCGTTCGCGTCGTCGTCGCGCTGATCGGCAATGTCATTGCGCCGCGCGACGGCCCGGGCGTAGGCCGCCCGGACGTCGCCCAATGCCGGGTCGGCGGCGGCCACGCCGAGTTCGCGGGCCCGGCTGAGCAGGCGGCGGACGTGGGCCGAACGCAACCTCGCTTTACTGGGCATGCCGGCGTAGTACGGGCACTCGCCGCCGACCAGACGATCCTCGACCGCGGCCACGGTCTTCCCGCCGCCCGCTACCGCCGCGGCGACCGTCCCGCCCGCCGAGCCGGCGCCCAGCACCACCACGTCGAAATGTTCCATGCCCCGCACCCTTCCCGGCACAACGTCCATCGTTTGACGCACTTCCGAGCATCTCGTACACTGAATGACTGGAGCGTATCCAGCCTCACTTCTCTGCTCTCCTGAGGCAATCTGGCAGTGGATTGGGGCAACCAGGTGCGTCAGCACGGTTGGCCCAGTGCTTTTTGGCGCTGTTCATTGCCGCATAGGGGATGCCATGGCCGATAATCCGAGGCGCAGTGTTGCGCGTGAATCTCTCCGCGCCCTGGCCGAGCGTATGGCCGAGGAATGTCGCTTAGAACAGCCACTGGCGGAAGCGTGCGAGTTGAAGTTCCGGGTCTGGGAAGCGGGCCGGCGCACCGAAGACTGGCGCCTGATCGTCGTTCGCCGCGGCTCCGGCCGGGAGTATCAGGTGCGTTCCTGGGCCGACTGGGAGCGCATCAAGCGTCTGGCTGGCGATTGGTCCGCGCAAACCGGGTAGGCCGTTGTCGCGGAATTGACCAGTTTTGGCCCCGGCAGCGAAAAGCCGTAGCAAATGGCGCGCAATGTGGTATGCTATTGGTAGGTTTAGCGAGTCGGGTCAGATCGTCCCCCCTCCCCCCGTGGTGAGCATATCCTCTCCCTCTGGTTATCGGGCAGCGTAGACAAGTCTCCAAACCCGTTAGGTGTGCCACTGTCGGCATGCCGTATGGAGGTTCCCGCTTTTATGTCCTTTTCTGATAAGACGCTCACCTGTCGCGATTGTGGGCGTCCCTTTGAGTTCACGTCGGGCGAGCAAGAGTTCTACGCTTCCCGTGGATTCACCAACGAGCCGAGCCGCTGCCCGGAGTGCCGCGCGGCCCGAAAGGCGTCCGGTGGCGATTCTCGCTCCGGCGGCCAGAGCAACACGCGCGACAACAGCAGCTACAGCGATAGCAGCTACGGCAGCGGCGGCTATAGCAGCGGCGGCGGCTACGGCGGCGGCCGCAGCAGCGACCGTGGCGGCTACGGCGGCAGCCGGGCCGAGCGCCAGATGTATACCGCGACCTGTTCTTCCTGTGGCAAAGAGGCCCAGGTGCCGTTTCAGCCCACGAGCGGTAAGCCGGTCTATTGCAGCGACTGCTTCGCGACGCAGCGCAGCAACCGCTACTAGAGGAAGCGAACGGCGGGGGCATTGTGTCCCCGCTGGCCCCGCCCTGTGGGGTGCGGGGCCCGTTTCACCACATGAGAGGCACCAACATGGCAACCGGCACTATCAAGACCCTGACGGACCGAGGATTCGGTTTCATCCGCCCCGAGGAGGGCGGTGACGACCTGTTCTTCCACCGTACCGCGCTCAACGGCGTCTCCTTTGAGCAGCTGCGCCAGGGCGACCGGGTGAGTTACACCGCGGAGGCCGACCAGCGCGGCAAGGGCATGCGGGCGGCCCAAGTCCAACTCGTCGAAGGGTAGGACCGGCCAGGTCAATTCAGATACGGTGCGGTGCTCGGGTCGGTCAAAAGCCGATCAAGAGGCCGCACCGCCGGTTTCGGCCCGGACGTCCCCTCGCCGCCGCTCCACCCGGGCTATCAACGTGGCCAGCGGCGTGTCCGCCAACGATGACAGGCGCAGGTCGGCGTGGTCCAGCAGCAGGCGGCTACTGAGGGCGTTCGGCACGGCGACGCAGAAGATGCCGGCGCGGTTGGCGGCGAGGACGCCGTTTGGCGAGTCCTCCAGCACGATTGCCTCCGCCGCCTGCACATCCAGCGCGGCCAGCACCGCCAGGTAGAGCGCCGGGTCCGGCTTGACGCGCTCCACGTCCTCCGCGCACTTCAGCGTATCGAAGTAGGCGTCGAGGCCCAGCCGCTCCAAGTGGTCCTCCACCCACCGATGGGGGGAACTGGAAGCGAGGCCGATCTTCATGCCCAGCCGGCGGGCGTCCATCAGGTACTCAACGACTCCCGGCAGGGCAGCCTGTTCCGCGGCGAGCACGCCCTTGCGCGACAGGCGCAACGCCAGCAGCTCCTCCCGGTCCACCGGCCGGCCGAGTTTCCGGGCCAGGTCGGTGAAGGGGTCGAATTCTTCGCTGCTCGTGCCCAGGCAGACCGCCCACTCCTCCACCGTCAGGTCGCAGCCGTGCGCCTGGTAAATCTCCTGCCAGGACTGAAAGGCCGGGAGCTCGGTGTCGACCATCAAGCCATCGAAGTCGAAGATCAACGCGCGGATCATCGTGTCGCTCTGCTCTCCTGCGCGCTCACGCCGACGTTCCCAGGCGGCTCAGCACCTCCGTGCCGTGCCGGGTCGCCATCACCGTATGCTCGAACTGGGCCACGGGCGAGTGGTCGACGGTGCACACCGTCCAGCCGTCGGCGGCGGTGTAGACCTCCGGGCTCCCGGCGACCACAATCGGCTCGATCGTGAAGACCATGCCGTCGACGATCGGCGGACCGTTGCCGGCGCGCCCGAAGGCGGGGATGGTCGGTTCCTCCCAGAGCCGGCGCCCGAGGCCGTGGCCCGTGTACTGGCGGAGCACCTGCATGCCGTGCGCTTCCACGTAGGTCTGGATCGCCTGGCCGATATCGCCGACGCGGCCGCCGACGCGGACGGCGCGGATGCCGCGCCACAGCGCCTCCCGGGTGACGGCCAGGACGGCCCGTCGCTCCGCCGACAGCGTTGTCCGATCTCCGATGCCGACCGTGATCGTCGTGTCGCCGCAGAACCCACCGAGTCGCACGCCGCAGTCGATTTTCAGCAGATCGCCCGCCAACAGCACCCGGTCGCCGGGGACGCCGTGCACCGCCTCGTCGTTGACGGAGGTGTTGATGCAGCCGGGGAAGCCGTTCTGGGTGTGGAACACCGCCTCCCCGCCGACCTGCTGAATTTGCTTCGCCGCCGAGCGGTTCAGATCGCCGGTGGTCACACCGGGCTGCGCCTGTCGGGCGAGGTCGTGCAACAGACGGGCGGTGACCTGGTTGGCCCGGCGCAGCCCGGCAATGTCGTTTTTTCCTTTGGCGACCACGCGGAAGCTCCCATCTGCTGCGTCGTCCCTGACGCTCACCACATGCTACCGCCGACGCGCGCCCTGACGGCGGCGATGGCAGCCAGGCCGGTACGGTCGTGGCATTGACGCGATAGCCCAAACGTTCTATCTTGACTTTGGAAACGGGCCGCGCAGTAGATTGAGGACGCCTTGGTACCGCCCCGTCTCATCTCGCCCGGCCCCAGCGATGAGGACGCCGCTGCCGATCAACGGCTGCGGCCGCAACGGTTCGAAGACTTTCCCGGCCAGGACGCGGTCAAGGAGCAACTACTGATCCAGTTGCAGGCGGCGCGCGCGCGCGGCGAGGCCCTGGACCACGTGCTCTTGTACGGGCCGCCGGGGCTGGGCAAGACCAGCCTGGCGCATATCGTCGCCCACGAGATGGGTGTGTCGCTGCGCGAGACCTCCGGGCCGGCGCTGGAGCGGCAGGGCGACCTGATCGGCCTGCTCAGCAGCCTCAAGGAGCACGACATCTTCTTCATCGACGAAGTGCACCGGCTCAACCCGGTGCTGGAGGAGGTGCTCTACCCGGCGATGGAAGACTTCGCCGTGGATGTACTGGTCGGCCAGGGGCCGGGCGCGCGGTCGTTGCGCGTGCCGCTGCCGCAGGTCACGATCATCGGTGCCACCACCCGCTTCGGCGCGTTGACGGCGCCGCTCCGCGCGCGCTTCGGCTCCACGTTGCGCCTCGACTATTACGACGTCGACGCCCTCTGCCTCATCCTCCGCCGCTCGGCGCGGGTGCTCAAAGTGCCGGCGGACGAGGGAGGCATCGAAGAGATCGCCCGGCGGGCACGCGGGACGCCCCGCGTCGCCAACCGGCTGCTGCGCCGGGTGCGGGACTACGCCCAGGTCAAGGGCGCGGGCGCCATCGACGTCGCCACCGCCATGGCGGCGCTGGACATGCTGGGGGTCGACGCCACCGGCCTGGACGAAGTCGACCGGGAGCTGCTGCGTACCCTGATCCACAAGTTCGACGGTCGCCCCGTCGGCCGCGACACGCTGGCCGCCGCCATGAGCGAGGCGCCGGAGACCCTGGAAGACGTCTACGAGCCCTACCTGCTCCAGCAGGGCTTCCTTGAACTCACCCCGCGCGGTCGCAAGCCGACCCCCCGCGCCTACCGCCATCTGGGCGAGCAGCCGCCCACGTCGCCCAATCAGCCCTCGCTGTTCTAAGAGCGGGGCCCTCACCCGGCTCTGCGGACGGGTACCCTTTGGGTGCCTCTCCCCCGGGGAGAGGGCAGGGTGAGGGACCCTCGTGCGCTCGCCCGCGCACGGGAGAAGGTGGCTCGGCAGAGCCGGGTGGGGTCCGCTCTAATGCATTGCTAATACAGCGCCTATATCTCTCTAACAGTCGCGACGTAGGCTGTAGCGCGTGGTCGGCGGCGCGCGGGATGCGCGCGTAGGCCGGAATGGCGATCAGGTGACGCCATGCTGTACACTTTGCTGTTTGCGGGGAAACCTGCCGATGGATGTTGCACGGAAGGGATACACGTTGGGAGACAAGATCAAACCGTTAGGTGATCGCGTGGTACTGGAGGCCTCCGAGAAGGAAGAGATGACGCGGAGCGGCATCGTCCTCCCCGACACGGCCAAAGAGAAGCCCCAGGAAGGCCGCATCATCGCCGCCGGCCCGGGCCGCCGTCTGGATTCCGGGGACCTGGTCCCCCTGGAAGTAAAGGTCGGCGATAAAGTGCTCTACGCCAAATATGCGGGTACGGAAGTCAAGCTGGACGGCAAGGAGTATCTCATTGTGCGCGAGGCGGACATCCTCGCGGTGATGGCGTAGGTCCCGCCGCGGCGGGGAATGGTGCCGTCCGTGCGGACGGCTGAAGGATAAGAAAGCAAAAAATGGCAAAGCAGCTCGAATTCAATGAGCAGGCCCGGGCCTCGCTCAAGAAGGGTGTCGACACCCTGGCCGACGCCGTCAAGACGACCTTGGGGCCGAAGGGGCGCAACGTCGCCCTGGATAAGAAGTTCGGCGCCCCGACCATCACCCACGACGGCGTCTCGGTCGCCAAAGAAATCGAGCTCAAAGACCCGTTTGAAAACATGGGCGCCAGCCTGTTGAAGGAAGCCGCCACCAAGACCAACGACGTGGCCGGCGACGGCACCACCACCGCCACGGTGCTGGCCCAGGCGATCGTCACCGAGGGCATCAAGAATCTGGCGGCCGGCTCCAATCCGATGCTCCTGCAGCGCGGCATCCAGAAGGCCACCGCCCAGGCCGTCGCGGCCATCAAGGCGCTCGCCATCCCGGTCAAGGGCAAGGAAGAGCTCGCCGAGATCGCCTCGATCTCCGCCGCCGATCCCGAAATCGGCCAGATGCTCTCCGAAGTGATGGATAAGGTCGGCAAGGACGGCGTCATCACCGTCGAGGAGAGTCGCGGCATCAAGTACGAAGTCGAGTACGTCGAGGGGATGCAGTTCGACCGCGGCTACATCTCGCCCTACTTCGTCACCAACTCCGAGCGCATGGAAGTCGAGCTCAACGACGCCTACATCCTGATCACGGACAAGAAGATCTCGGCCATCGCCGACATCCTCCCCGTGCTGGAGAAGCTGCTCCAGACCGGCAAGAAGGAACTGGTCATCGTGGCCGAGGACGTCGAGGGCGAGGCCCTCGCCACCCTCGTCGTCAACAAGATGCGCGGCACGCTCAACGTGCTGGCCGTCAAGGCCCCCGGCTTCGGCGACCGTCGCAAGGAGATGCTGGCCGACATGGCCATCCTCACCGGCGGTGTCGTGGTGAGCGAGGAGACCGGGCGCAAGCTGGAGAGCACCCGCTTGCAGGACCTGGGGCAGGCCCGTCGCGTCACCGCCAACAAGGACGAGACGACCTTCGTCGAAGGGCATGGCAGCCGCGAGGCGATCGCCGGGCGGGTCAAGCAGATCAAGGCCCAGGTCGAGGAGACGACCTCCGACTACGACAAGGAGAAGCTGCAGGAGCGCCTGGCGAAGCTCTCCGGCGGCGTGGCCGTGATCAAGGTCGGGGCGGCCACGGAAGTCGAGCTCAAGGAGAAGAAGCACCGCGTCGAGGACGCCCTCTCCGCCGCCCGCGCGGCCCTGGAAGAGGGGGTGGTCCCCGGTGGTGGTGTGGCGCTCCTGAGCATCATTTCCTCCATCGACAGCTCCAACCTGACCGGTGACGAAGCCGTCGGCGCGGCGATCCTGCGCCGGGCCCTCGAGGAGCCGATCCGCCAGATCGCCGCCAACGCCGGCCAAGAAGGCTCCGTGGTGATCGAGACGGTGCGCCGCCAGCAGAAGGAGAAGGGTTCCACCAACATCGGCTACGACGTGGTCACCGAGACCTACGGCGACATGCTGGAGAAGGGCATCATCGACCCGGCCAAGGTGACGCGGTCGGCCATCGAGAACGCCGCCTCCATCGCGGCGATGATCTTGACCACCGAGGCGCTGATCACCGACATCCCGGAGAAGCCGGCCGCGGCCGCCGCTCCGATGCCGGAGTATTAGACCGACCGAATCGGTCGGGCGTTGCCTGAGCGGGCGCCGGTAGGGGCACATGGCTCCTACCGGCGCCTTCGCCGTTTTTCGCCCCCGCGCGGTACGGATTCTGCTAAACTAGGAACAGGAGTGACGGACGGAGGCAAGCATGGAGTGGACGGGTACGCGGGGCGTCGACCCTGTACACAGTTACACGCAGTTGCAGCTCTTCTTCCTGCTGCGCCTGACGCGCGTGCTGCGCCTCAAGCGTCAGTACGACACGATGCCCCACACCGAGAAGTACCTGATCGAGATGCTGAATAAGGCGATGTACTCCACCTTCATGGACTGCAGCGCCCTCGGCATCGCCTCCGACGCCCGCGACCTGATCGACAAGAGCAAGGCCGAGCAGCGGAACTAGACCCCGAAAATCCGCGCCGCCGTCCCGTAGAAGATCTGGTCCTGCTCCTCCGCCGTGAGGCCCATGCGGGCGAACTCCTCCATCCAGCCCGTCAGCTCGCGGCTCATGTGGGGGATGCCGCAGTCGCTGCCGAAGAGCAGCTTCGCCGGGTGGATTTCTGAGCGGATCAGGCGGCGTTCCACGATGTGGCGTCGCACGACCGTGCCGCCGGAGATGTCGAAGCTGACGTTGCCCCGCCAGCGGGCAATGGCGCAGGCTTCGTCATACCAGCCGTAGCCGAGATGGGCGCCGATGATCTGTAGGTCGGGGAAGGCGACGGCGAGCGTGTCGAGCAGCGCCGGCCGCAGGTGCTTCGCGCCGTAGGTGCTGCCACGCCGACGGTCCTTCATCTCCCGTTCCCGCGGCGACTCCGGGCGCGGCCCGCGCGGTGGGTACTGCAGGTAGTCGATCATGCCGCCGGCGATGCCGGTGTGGAACAGGCAGATGAGCTTCGCCTCCTCCGCCGCCTGGTAGATCGGGTAGTAGCTCTCGTCGTCATAGTCCCGTTTGCTGGAGTGGAACTTCAGGCCGACGAATCCCTGCCGGGCGAACTCCCGGATCGTCTCGCCGCTGTCCTCGTCCAACTGCACCCAGGCCATCGGCAGGAAGAGGTCGGGATAGCGTTCGCGCGCCTGCAGCGCCTGGATGTTCCCCTCGCCCGGCCGCCCGAGCAGGCAGATCTTGCGGATGTTCAGGACGCCGGCCGTGTAGGCGAGCATGTCGACCATCGCCTCGGGGGACCTGCTCGCGCCGCCGCCCGGCCCGCCGCCGGGGAAGTGGACGTGGACGTCGAAGACGCGGGGCGGGGCGTCCTTGATATAGCGTTCCGGGTCGGGCATCGGCACAGGGATGGACATCAGACCTCCAGCTTTTGAAAGAGGGGCGCGGGCTGGCCAAGGCGGTGGCCGGCGGGGATCGGCTCGAAGATCCAGACCGGCAGCGCGTTCTTCGCCAGGCCGAGCTGTTCGCGCAGATTTTCGGCGGACGCCGGCAGGAAGGGGGCGGTGAGCACCGCCAGGGCGGCGAACATCTGGATGCAGACGTACAGTGTCGTGGCGGCGCGGGCGCGGTCCGTCTTGACGGCGCGCCAGGGCGCCGTTTCATCCAGGTAGCGGTTGCCGTGGCTGCAGAGCTGCATGATCGACCGCAGCGCCTCCCGGAACTGGCAGGCGGCCAACAGCTCGTCCGTGCGCTGGAACGTGTGCGTGATCGTGTCCAGCGCGAGCTGGTCGCGGGCGTCGAGCTCGCCGGCGGGGGGAACCAGGCCGTCGAAGTGGCGGCTGGTGAAGGTCAGCACGCGGTTGACGAAGTTGCCGTAGGTGGCGACGAGCTCGTCGTTGGTCAGCCGGACGAACTCCTCGTGGGAGAAGTCGGAGTCGCGCGTCTCCGGCATGACCGCCGCCAGCGCGTAGCGCACGGCGTCCGCCTGATACTTCGGCAGGTACTCGTGTAGCGGCATGACGATGCCCCGGCTCTTGGAGATCTTCTCGCCGTGCATCGTCATGTATTGGTTGGCCGGCACGTCGTAGGGCAAGGCCAGGCCGCCGTAGCCCATGAGCACCGCCGGCCACATGATGGTGTGGTAGAAGATGTTGTCCTTGCCAAGGAAGTAGTAGGCGCGGACGTCCGGGCTCTCCCAGAAGGGTTTCCAGGCGTCCGGCTGCCCCATGCGCTCCGCCCATTCGATGCTGGCCGAGAGATAGCCGATGAAGGCGTCGAACCACACGTAGATGCGTTTGTCGTCGTAGTCGGGCAGGGGGATCGGCACGCCCCACTCGATGTCGCGCGTGATCGCGCGGTCTTTCAG
>JAICXR010000289.1 GCA_025980355.1 Chloroflexota bacterium
CCGTTCGGCTCCTCTCGGTGGAACGTTGCCTCAACCCAGGGCTACTCACTCTAGCACGGAGCGAACTGTTCCCGCACGGGAACTGCTCCTGGCCCTGTGACTGCGCTTACGATCGCGGCAAGTACCTTGGGGCGTTGTAGCGATTGGGGCGGTTGCCGCCGCCGCCGGCCATGGCGTAGCCCACGTCGCCGTAGGGGTCGCCGAAGCGGTTCATGAGTTCGTAGAGCTTGCCCCGCAGTTCGGAACGCGCCGCGGTGTGGGCCGGGTCGGCGATGAGATTGTGGAGCTCGCCGGGGTCATCGCGCAGGTCGTACATCTCGTCTTCATCGAAGCCATTGAAGACGTATTTGTAGCGTTCGGTGATGACCATACGTTGGGTCACGAAGAATTCGCAACCGTAGCCCGCGCAGAGAATGGCGTCCTCCCAGTCCGCTCGCCGCGGATCGGCGAATAACGGTACCAACGAACGGCCGTCCGCGAACGGCAGCGGCGGCGCCCCAGCAAGGTCTAGGAAGGTGTGCGGCAGGTCGTGCGTCTGCACGAGGTGGTCGGTCGACTGGCCGGCGGGGACCCGGCCCGGCAGGCGGACGACCAGCGGGATGCGGTAGACCTCGTCGCAGGGCATCCAGCTCTTGCTCCACATGTGGTGGCCGCCCAACATGTCGCCGTGGTCGGTTGTGAAGGCGACGAGGGTGTCGTCAGCCTGCCCGGATTCCTCCAGGGCGTCCAGGATGCGCCCGACCTGGACGTCGATCTGCTCGCAGAAGGCGAAGAAGTAGGCGACGCTCGCGCGCACGTCGTCGTCGTCCACGTCGCCCCAGATCCCCGCCTCTCGCCGGTACATGCCCGGCTTGCCGTCGAAGCTCTCGCGGAAGCTCTCCGGCACCGGCATCTGGTCGATCGGGTAGCGTTCCAGGTACCGATGGTGCGGCCGGTATGGATCGTGTGGCTCCGGGAAGTGAACCGCCAGATGCCAGGGGCGGCTTCCGGCGGCGGGCGATGTGTATTCCTCCAGCAACGAAACGGCGCTGTCGGCGATGCGGGTGGTGTGCAGCCGTTCGATGGGACCTTCGTAGTAGCCCCACATGTCGAAGGGTTCCAGGCTGCCCGGCCAGGTGAAGGTGCGGACGGGAGTGTAGGACAGGTCCGGCAGCGACGGGTCGATCGGCGGGCTCGGGCGCACGACGATGGTGCGCAGGACGTCCTGGCCGTAGCCGCCCGGCTCGGCGATGTCGTCGAAGCCGAAGTCCACGGGGGAGCGCCGCTGACTGGCGTGCCATTTGCCGACGAAACCCTGGCGGAAGCCGGCGTCGCGGAGGCGCTGGGAGTAGGTCACCACGTCCGGGTACATGTCGCGGGTGAGCGAGGGCGACGAATGGACCTGGGTGTGGACGCCGTTGTGCCAGGGGTAGGCGCCGCTGATCCACATCGCCCGCACGGGGCAACAGACGGGCATCGGCGCGTAGGATCGGTTGAAGAGCAGGCCGCCGTCGACCAGCCGCTGGATGTTCGGCGTGTGGCAGAGGGAGCGACTGGCGATGGTCCGCCATTGCTGGTGGTCGGTCGTAATCCAGAGGACATTCACGTACGCAATCCTTCTCCGGGCAGCAGCGGCCGCTGCCGCGCCTGCGGTTAGCTTTGTAGCAACGCATTCACCTGCGGGACGAGCTTGGCGGTCGCCTCTTTGGCCGTGGACTGGCCTTGCCAGACCGGCGCCAGGCCGGCGGTAATGAGCTGGTCCATTTGGTCATACTTCGCCACGAATGGCAAGGGGAGCGCATCCTGGCCCGAGGCCAGGATGTTGCTGATCTGAGTCGCGCTGAACTCCGGGATAATCTCCGGCTTGGCTAGCGACGGCATCGACGGGAACAGGCCGGCGTCCTGGCCCCGGAAGGTCGCGCCGTCCGGTCCGCCCATGAATTTGATCAGTAACCAGGAGGCGTCGGGGTTCTTCACGCCGGCGGGCAGCAAAAAGTTCGCTCCTCCGGCAAGCGGCTTGCGTCCGGCCATTCCCTTCGGCAACGGCGCCAGGTCCCAATAGAACTTCGCCGAGGTCGTGGCGATCCCCTGGAAATAGTTCCCCTGCGGATACATCGCCAGGTTACCCGCCACGAAGCGTGCCTGAACGTTCTGGGCCTTGATCTCCGCCGCGGTCGGGACGACATGCTGTTTGAGCGTCAGATCGGCCGTCCATTGGATGCCGTCGATCGCTGGGCCCTGGTCCAGCAGACAGGTCGTCTGCTTGGAGTCGAGGAGGCTGCCGCCGTTGTCGCGGACGCGGATTTGCCAGTCCGGCGCCGAGGTGCCGTAGCGCGTCGTGGCACCGGTACCGGTGGTGAGCTTCTCGGCGGCGCTGAGAAATGTGTCCCATGTCCACGTCTCGTCCGGCGGCGTCACGCCCTGCGCGTGGAAGGCGTCTCTATTATAGTAGAGTACGGTTATAGTAGAGTACGGTGAACCAGTAATCGGAGGGTAGGCCGTACAACTGGTTGGCGAAGATCAGCCGATCCAGCGCTCCCTTGAAATAGCTGGCCCGACTGAGCGTCTTTTCACGCGCCATGAACGGATCGATGGGCTGGATCGATTTGGCGGCGTAGAACGTGGCGACATAGTCCGGCCGCATAAGCGTCACATCCGGCGGTGTGCCGGAGGCCAGCATGGCCTGGACCTTTGTCAGTGCGGCGTTCTTCGGTGCGTTGGGAACGGCATCAATCGTCACTTTAATCGTCGGATTGGCAACCTGGAAGGCGGCAACCTCTTTTGTGGTGGCGACGCCTGCCGGCAAGGGGAGCAGTTCCCAGGTCGTCAGCGACAGCGTGGCCTCGCGCGCCGTGGGGGTCGTCGCCGCGGCGCTGGGCGCCGCTGTTGTGGAGGTGACGGCGCTGGAAGCAGTCGACGCGGTGAGTATAGTTGCGGCCGTGGTCGCGGCTGACGATGTACCGGCGCCCGTCGCCGCGGTTGCCGGTGATGACGTGTTCGCCAAAGTCGTGGCGAGCAACGACGATGAAGATACGGCGACGGGCGCCTGGGCGCCGCCACAGGCGACAAGCGATACGAGCGGGCCCAGTGCGGCAACCCGGACGATCCGGGTGAGCACGCTTCGCCGAGAAATCGCGGTTTCCGCCGAAGATGACGACATGGACGCCCCTTTTCGCGTGAGAGAGAGGTCCGGCCTGGCGGTCCTATGAATACGTATCCATATCCCGACGTCGGCAGTATACGGGGAATCTGTCCGCTGTCAAGGCAACGCGCGGAGGGGGGTACTGCCTGGTGGCCGCACGGCGAGACAGTCGGTGGTGATTCAGGACGATAGCTTAGTCGTCTTTGACAGCGGGTGGCCCACTCACTACGATGCGGATGCGCAATCGCGAAAGGTGGGACAGGATGTTGATCAAATCTGAGGGCGTCGGTCGGACGCGTCGTGCGGTCCTGCGAACCTGCTTCGGCACGATCGGCATGCTGGCCGGCCTGCCGGTGCTGGCGGCCTGCGGGGCAACAACAAGTGCGACGGTGAGCACCGGTTCCGCCGTCACCGCGGCATCTGTCGCCAGCACCGCGCAGAGCGCCGCGGTCACTGCCGCTGCGACCACGGCGAAGGCAGCGACATCAACGGCCGCCACCGCGAGCGCGGCACCGGCGTCCAGCGCCGCCGTGGGGGGCAGCCAGGCCGACGTCTACTTTGTCAGCCGGGACAATCCGAAGCCGCCGGCCCTCGCTGCCCTGATTAAGCCCTGGCAAGACGCCCATCCCACATTGAAACTACAAACGATTCTCGGTGTGAATGACGCCAAACTGGCGACGCTCGTGGCGGCAGGCCAGCAAATGGACGCCGTGGCCTGGTATCAGACCGTGCGCACGGTCAACCTCGGCATGAATCTCCTGGCGCCGCTGGACTCCTATGTTGCCCGCGATCACTGGAACACGCAGCAGTACAGCCAGGCCATCCTGACTTCCGTGTGCAGCGATAACGGCAAACTGTATAGCCTGCCGTACGCGTACGGCGGCGATGCGCCCTTTGGTATGGTCTACAACCGCACGCTGTTCCAGGAAGCCGGCCTGGCCGAACCGCCGAGCACCTGGGATAAGGCCTGGAGTTGGGACGACTTTGCGACGGCGGCCGGCAAGCTGACCAAACGCAATGGCGACAAGCAAACGCAGGCCGGGCTCGCCAACTACGGGCACTACGTCAACACCGTGCCGCTCGTCTGGAAGCCGGCCCGCTGGTTGCAGGATGACGACAAGACGATCACCTGCGACTCGCCAGAGATGATTAACGCCTATCAGAAATATATGGATCTGGTCCTGAAGGACAAGGCGTCGACGGCAAGCCCCGGCTACACCGCCGGCAAGGGCGACCCCTTCTACGGCGGGGTCGCCGCGATTACCGCGCCCTGCTGCAGTGCGCTCAGCTATGCTACGAGCATGCCCCCGGCGATCGATTGGGGCCTCGCGCCGATGCCGAAAGGGACCGTGACGTCGCCCGATGTGCAGGCCGTTTATTGCGGCCTGGGCACCCTCGGCAAGCAGCCCGAAGCCGGCTGGTCGTTCCTGATGTCGATCCTCGACAAGTCCCGATTCGCCGATGCGGTGCAGCGCCAGCCGTCGATTCCGGCCGACGTGTCGACCTGGGTCGACGCCAACTTCAAGCAATGGCCCAACTCCAATGCCAAGAACATCATCGTCGCCGGGACATCTATCGCGCTGGCGATCGACCCGATCCGCTTCCACCCCAAATACAATGAGATGGACAGCACGATCATCCACCCCGCCTGGGACTCCATGCTCAAGGGGACGGAGAGCGCCCAGCAGGCCCTGACGCGCATCAAAGGGCCGCTACAAACGCTGGCGAACAGCTAAACGGAGACTGCGATGAACGCCGCACGCCCGCCAGCCGGGCCACCCGACGCTGAAGCGTCGGGCTGAACCGACGAAGCCCCTGCGGGGCTGCTCAGGGCTACTGCCGTTGCCGGGATCGGATAGCCC
>JAICXR010000527.1 GCA_025980355.1 Chloroflexota bacterium
GTATGCCGGCGTCGGCGGGCGCGTCCACGTCAACACACCGGACGAGGTGGCAATCCAGACGATCGTCTTCACGCGCATGGGCGTAGAGCGGATCATCCGCTACGCCTTTGATCTCGCCGTGCAGATGGGGCGCCCGCAGGTCACCAGCGTCACGAAGTCGAATGCCATGCAATACAACATGGTCTTCTGGGACGACGTTCTCCGGGAGGTGGCGCGCGCCTACCCGGCCATCCGCACCACGCAGTATCACGTCGACGCGATCTCCGCCCGCTTTATCACCAACCCGGAGACGCTGGACATCGTCGTGGCGTCCAACCTGTTCGCCGACATCCTGACCGACCTCGGCGGCGCCTTGCAAGGGTCGATGGGCATCCCGCCCAGCGCCAACATCGAACCGACCCGCAAGCACCCGTCCATGTTCGAGCCGGTCCACGGCTCCGCGCCCGATATCGCCGGCAAGGGCATCGCCGACCCGATCGCCGCGCACTGGGCCGCCCAGATGATGCTGGACTTCCTCGGCCAGAAGGAAGCGGCCGGGCTGCTCATGCAGGCGATCGAGGCGACCACCTCGGAAGGGGCAACGCTGACGCCGGATCTCGGCGGCAAAGCGACCACCGGCGAATGCTCCGACGCCATCCGCGGCCACCTGCGCCGCCTGACGCGGTCCTGATCCGCCATGAAGATCGCCGCTATAGAGACCTATCCGGTCAATCCCGGCGGGCGCAACTACCTCTTCGTACGCGTGCTAACCGATGATGGCATTATTGGCATCGGGGAAGCCTACTCCGCCGGCCCGGACGACGCGACGGAGCGGGTCATCGCCGACTTCGCCACCTGGCTGATCGGCGAAGACCCCGGCCGCATCGAGCACCTCTGGGCGCTCATGTACAACGGCAGCCGCTTCCCCGGCGGCGTGGTGGTGAACGCGGCGATCAGCGGCATCGAGCATGCCCTCTGGGATATCAAGGGCAAGAAGCTCGGCGTGCCGGTGTACGAGCTGCTGGGCGGGCCCTGCCGCGACCGCGTCCGCGTCTACCAGAGTCCCGGCGGCCGGACGCCGGAGGAGCTGGCGGAGCGCGCGCAGGCGCTGATTGCCCGCTACGGCTACACCGCCCTGAAGATCGGCCCCAACCCGCCCGGTTTTCAGGCGATGCCCTGGGGCCGCGTCGTCCGCGAGGCCGCCCGCCGCCTGGAAGCCGTGCGCCGCGCCGTCGGCGACGACATCGACATCGGCGTCGATCCCCACGCCACGATCTTCGAGCCGAGCAACGCCCTGGCCATGGCCGATGCCTTGCAACCCTATCGGCCCTTCTTCTTCGAAGAGCCGCTCCGTCCCGAGAACATCGACGCCCTGGCGAAGTTGGCCGGCCAGGTGCGCATCCCTATCGCCACCGGCGAGATGCTCTACACCAAGTGGCAGTTCCGGGAGCTGCTCTTCAAGCAGGCCGCCAATATCATCCAGCCGGACATCTGCTGCGCCGGCGGCATCCTGGAATGCAAGAAGATCGCCGCCATGGCGGAAGCCTGCTACGTCACTGTGGCCCCGCACAACCCGATGGGCCCGGTCGCCACCGCCGTCAACGTCCACCTGGCGGCGGCGATCCCCAACTTCCTGATCCTCGAATACCACCCGGACGACCAACCGCCGCGCCGCGACCTGATCGACGAGCCGATGGCGCTCAAGGACGGCTACCTGGAACTGCCCCGCCGCCCCGGCCTCGGCATCGAACTGAACCTCGACGCCTTCCCCCGCTATCCCTTCCGCCGCTGGCACCGCGCCTTCCCGATAAGGGAAGACGGGTCGATGGCGTTCGTGTAGGGTGAGGGCCCGCCAGCTACTCCAACCGCCGCACCACGGGCCGGAGCACCAGCACCCCCACCGCGAACAGCGCGCTCACGGCTCCGCCGATCCCCACGGCGACTGGCGCACCCCAATTCTGGGCGACGACGCCGGCCAGCATGCGGCCCATGGGCATCACGCCGAAGGTCGTCAGGGTCAGCACGCTGAGCACCCGGCCGCGCATGGCGTCGGGGGCGAGCGACTGCAAGAACGTCTGGTTCAGCGAGGAAAACATCATGCTGCAGGCGCTGCCGACCACGAGCAACGCCACGGACAAGGCCAGGTGACGGCTGAAGGAGAAGGCGACCAGCATGGTCCCGAACGTGATGGCCGAGCCGAGTTGCAGCAGGCCGCGATGGCGGAAGTTGGACAGCGAGGCCACCGTCAGGGCGCCGACGAGGGCGCCGGCGCCGGTCGCGCTCAGGAGGACGCCCAGGCCCTGCGCCCCTACGCCAAGGACCGTCTGGGCGAAGACCGGCATCATCGACTGGTAGGAGAAGGCGAACAGCGCCGGCACGGCGGCGATGAGGACGAGCGTCCCCAGCA
>JAICXR010000295.1 GCA_025980355.1 Chloroflexota bacterium
GTCCTTTGCCCATCGCACCGTCACCCCACCGGGCTAGATTACCACGATGCACCGACCCGGCCTGACGGAGTCGTCCGAGATGCGGAGTGACCTTCCGGACCGGCTTACGCCGGGCTGACGTCGGCGAGGGCCACCGCCTGGCCCCGACGGTAGACCTGGCTGCCCCAGTCCAGATCGCGCGGGAAGAGGAAGCAGCGAGCGCCACGCAGGTGCCCGCCGGCGAGCAGATGGTCGGCGATCGCCCGGCGCAAGGTGGTATCCCTGGGGGCCGTGCGCGGGTCGATCGTCGACGTGCCGAAGACCCGTTCCAACGTGCCGCCGCCGCCGGAACGCGAGGGCAGCAGGTACATCTCCCGCAGGAAGCGGACGAGGTTCGACTCCGCCGGCAGCATCTGCTCCAACTGGGAGTCCAGCAGCCAGGAGCTGCACGCGAAGGCGACGAACGGCTTCTCGGGGAAGTGGCGAGGGAAGAACGCGAGCGCCTGCTGCAACGACTCGCCGCAGGCGGCGAAGTCCATCGGGTTGCCGGCGGGGATGTGCAGATTGAGCACCGGATCGCCGGCAGCAAGGACGCGTTCCCAGGCGTCGCGGGGGAGCGTCAGCGCTTCGTGTCGGGCCACGCCCTGCGGCAGAATAGGGAAGCCGCGGACCTCGGTCTCGTCCGCCTCCAGATGGGAGAACCAGCCGCCGTCCGGGTCAACCACGCCGCCGGCGCCATCGATCTGGCCGTCGGCACGAAAATGCAGGCCGGCGTCGGCGAACGCGATGACGCTGCCCGTGCCGCGGTGGCGGAACACCTGGAAGCCGGGCGCGAAAGCGCCGAACTGAAACTGCAGCCGGCCCAGTTGATACAGTTCCCCGCGCATATGATTCCGCAACCAGTTGAGCCGGTCGGGCGCCAGCCCCCAGGCGCCGTGCTTCGCCTGGTGGACGCGCATCCAGCGCTCGATGTCGAACAGGGTGTCGCGGGCCACGCAGGCGGGGACCTCATGCTCGGCGTACCGGCGTTGCAGCTCCGGCATGCCGGAGAGCAACACGAGCAGATAGAAGAGGTTGTCCTTCCCGCCGAAGACCTCCGCCAACGACGGCCAGGCCGCGATGGCGGCGCGCGGCGACACCGGCGCCCGGTAGACACAGTAGTGGCCGTGCCAGGCCAGAGCGCGGAGCGCGTCGGAAGCGCGGGCCTGGGCGGCGGTAGCCACCGCCTGTTCCTCCACCTCGGCCGGTAGCCCGGCCTCGGCGCAGGCACTGCGGACGAAGTCTTCCTGCAGGAAGGGAAGCGGCCCGGCCGGCAGGGCGGCCTGCGAGGCCGACCATTCCGCTTCCAGGGCGCCTGCCCCCTCCGGGCCCTTCAACGACGCGACAACGACCTCAAGGTCCATGATCCCCGCTCCAATCTCATCCATTCCGCCAATACTGTACAATCGCCGCCGTCGCGGAGGAATGCTGGGCCGGCCGGCGACGACCGGCGGCCAGGATTTGACAGGTTCCCTCGCTGCTGCTACGCTCCCCTGCAGTGGCAGTTCGCCACCATTGCTTGGAGTCGTGGAACCGTGAACGCGGCGATGCGGTGCAGCGCTGCGACGTTGGGCTGGCAGCGGTTTAGCTACCGGCCGCACGTCGTGGCGACAGGAATGTAGGGCAGCTGACCGCCCCCGGAAGCCACGGACGTGCCGCCGGCGCCGTTCCGTGGCCGAATGCGCCCAATCGGTTCCCAGCCTTTCCCCTTCCCCCAAGCGCATCAGCCGCGACGGCACCGACCGCGTCCGTCCCTTCCTCCAGCACGCATCGTCGCGGGCACGGCAGTATTGCCGGTCGCACCGGCAGAGAAGGAGACCGTCATGGCCGTGCTCGATCCCGTGGTCCGTCGTCCCCACCACCCGGCGGCGGAGGCCCCGCCCGCGAAGACCTACCGCCTCGCCAGTCGCGCCGGCCACCCGGCCGATACCGTGGTCCGGGTCGGCAACGCGCGCTTCGGCGGCGGCTTTTTCGCCGTGATCGCCGGCCCCTGCGCCGTCGAGAGCCGCCAGCAGGTGCTGGAGGCCGCCCACGCCGTGCGGGAAGCCGGCGCCGCGGTGCTGCGTGGCGGCGCCTACAAGCCGCGCACGTCGCCCTACGAGTTCCAGGGCCTCGGTGAAGCGGCCCTGGAGTTGCTGGCGCTGGCCCGCGAAGAGACCGGCCTTCCCGTCGTGACCGAGGTCATGGACTCGGAGGACGTCGCCCTGGTCGCTCGCTACGCCGACATGCTGCAGATCGGCGCGCGCAGCATGAGCAGCTTCCGCCTGTTGCAGAAGGTCGCCTCCGCCGGCAAGCCGGTCCTGCTCAAACGGGGCTACCAGGCCAGCATCCGGGAATGGCTCCTGAGCGCCGAATACCTGCTGGCGGCCGGGAATAGCGAGGTCGTCCTCTGCGAACGCGGAATGCGCACGACCGACAGCGAGTTTACGCGGAATGCGCTCGATCTCACCGCCATCGCCCTCGCCCACCTGGAAACGCACCTGCCGGTCATCGCGGACCCCAGCCACGGCACCGGACGGGCCGACCTCGTGCCGACGATGAGCTGCGCGGCCGTCGCCGCCGGCGCCGATGGACTGCTCCTGGAGGTCCATCCCGACCCGGCACGTGCCTTGTGCGACGGCAAGCAAAGTCTGACGCCCGCCGCCTTCCAAGCCCTCTGCCGCCGCTTGCCGGCGTACCTGGAACTGGAAGGTAAACGCGGCTGATTCCCCCATCCGGTCCCCCCCTTGGCGCTGTCGCGTTGCAATGCCGGGGGGGGCGCGGTAGGATGGCAAGATGCGGCGACTTGCCAGTGTAGAGGTGGCCCGAGATCAACACAGTATGGAAGAACGACGGCGCTGGCGGGACGGCCACCGCACGGGACGTGAACGCGCTCGCGGAAGAGGGACTGTTACGCATCCTTCGCGGGGACCACGATGGGGCGTTGCCCTTGCTGGAGCGCGCGGTGGAGCTGGGCTGCACCGACCTGGCCATCCTCATCGAGCTTGCGCGCGCCTACCGACTGAAGGGCCGGCCGCAGGACACGATCCGGCTGCTGGCCCCCATCATCGCGGAGGCCAATGAGCCCGCGGCACGGTATGAGCTGACCCGAGCGCGATTAGATGCCGGCGACTTCCAGACGGCGCTGGAGGAGAGCACGCGGCTCATCGAAGCCCTGGACCTGTCCGCCGTCAAGCCACACGAGTTGCCGGCGCTCGTGGACACCTACGAAGTCGGCGCCGAAGCGGCGCGCGGCACCGGCGACAGCATCCGGGCCTCGGTGCTGTACAATGCCTTGCACAGTCTCCTCCTCCGCTACAATCGCCGCGACCTCGCCGAACAGGTGCGGCACCTGGAGCAGCAGCACGTTCGGGAGGCGGCCGAGCGAAACGTCACGCTTGACCAGACCGACGCTGACGCGCCGCGGCGACAGGTCGCCGACCTGTTGGCGGAATCCCGCCAGCATCTCGATCACGGCCGTGTCTTCGCCGCTCTCGACGCCTCCTACGATGCCCTGACCCTGGACAGCATGAATCTGCGGCCCTTTCTTGACATCGCCGCTGGCTACGTCACCGCCGATCAGTCCGCCGCCGCCACGACGTTGCTGCGGTCCATCGAGGCCGTGGCGCGTTTGAGGGGCGATGGCTTCGACCTCGCGCCGGCCCAACGTCTGCTGGGGCGCCTCGGCGGGGACCGCACGCTGCGTGAGCGGGCCATCACCGCCTGGCTGGAGCAAGGGAGGACGGCCGACGCCAGCGACGAATTGTGCGACCTGGCCGAAGAGGCGGAGGCGGCGGGCGATTGGCCTCAGGCGGAAGCGGATCTGCAGCGACTGCTGCAGCTCGAGCCGGACCACACCGCCGCAACGGTGGCCCTGGCACGCCTCCACCGTCGCGCCGGCCGCCCGCGCGACGCGCTATCCCTCCTGGTCGCGGCCGACGGTCGCTTGCAAGCCGGTGGTCGGGGCGACGCCGCCCTCGCCCTGTGGGCCACTGCGGTGACCCAACTGCCGGATATGGCCGAGGTCCGGCAGGCCTATGGCGAGCGCTTGATGCGACGCGGCCGGCCCCGGGAAGGAGCGCAGGAGCTCTCCTGGGCTGCCGACATCGCGACACATCAGGGCCAGGACGTGGCCGTCGACATGCTACTCCGCGCCGCCCAGGTGCAAGACGAGCTGGATGACCTGCCCGCTGCCTTGCGCACCTACGATCGGTTGATGCGCCAGGCTCCCGGCAACGCCCAGGTGCAGGAGCACTTCGTGGGCTTCTGCCTGCGCCGTGGCCGGCCGGACCTGGCCGGTAAGACGCTCCGCACCCTGGCGGACTACCTGCTCAGCCAGCCCGATGCGAGCGCGCCGGCGACCGCCGTGGCGGCGCTGACCCAGCTCATGGTGCTGCATCCCGACGACGCCTGGGCCTACGAACAGCTAGCGGCAATTCTGGCCCGGGAGGGCAGGCCCCAGGAGTCCCTCATGGTCTACCGCCAGTTAGCCGGTCGCCGTCCGGACGACGCGGAGGTGGCAGAGCGCGTGCGTGCGTTGAGCAGTACTATAGGGGCGTCGACACAAGGCCCTGCCACGGAGGGCTAGCCGGTGGCTGAAGTCTCGCGCCTGCTCACCCAGGTGAGCTGGGGCACGATTGTCGACGTCGCGGCGGTGACGCTGATCATCTACGGCCTGCTCATGCTGATCCAGGGGACGCGGGCCGACCAGATTCTGATCGGCATCGCAGTCCTGATCGGCCTGTACGTGCTCGTGCAGTTTCTCAAACTGGAAGTGTTGGGCTGGCTCCTCCAGTTGGCGCTGCCGGCCCTGCTGGTGGCGATACCGATCATCTTCCAACCGGAACTTCGCCGGCTGCTGGAACAGTTGGGCCGGACCAGCACCAATATCCGTCCGCTCACCGTACTCGGCACCAACCAGTCGCATAGCGCCAC
>JAICXR010000258.1 GCA_025980355.1 Chloroflexota bacterium
AGGGCGGGGAGATGCTCCCCGCCTCGCTCCGTTCGGACGTCATCGGTGGCGATCATCGTCTGCTCTCCTCATTCCTCATGGTAGAAGGGACCGCGCTCCTGGTACAGCGGGCATAGCGCTCGACGCGCTCCCGATCCAGTCGCACCCCCAGGCCCGGCCGCTCGGGGACGACAAGGTCCCCGTGCTCAAAGGTGAGCAGGCCGTCCTCGAGATCCGGCCGGATGCTCCTGGCGACCCCGCCGATCGCCTTGAAGAGGTCGTCGCGGCACTGCTGCTGCCAGACGGCGTAGGCCCGCAGCCGGGCATCGTCGATCGCCTCGCTGCCCTCCGGCCAACTGTAGGAGGTCGGGATGCCGGCGGCCGCCAGCTCCTCCGTCCCCGGAAGGGCTTCCCCGGTCAGGCGACGGAAGGCGTCCCGGCAATAGCCGCACCAGCAGCTCTTCTGCGCCCAGTCGATGTACAGGCCATCCGGGGCATAGCGCCGGAAGACCTCGGCGACAACGTCGAGCACTGCCTGTCGCCAAGGGCTGTTGATGCAGGCGGCCCGGACGACGCGGTAGATGACGATCGGGTCGCCGCGCTCGTCCACGCTGTCGCACGTGCCGTACAGCGGATGATCGTCCAGGTAGCCGAGCATATTGAAATAGGCCAGCAGCTTGACGCCGTAGCGGGCGCCCTCGTCTCTCGCCTCGGCCAGCCAGTCCTGATCGCCCAGGCCCGGCGCCTTCGGCCCGAGGCGGCTATCGTAATAAGACCAGCCCATGAAGGTATGGGCCGTCAGACGATGGATATTCCCATGGCAGGCGGCGATCGTCCGGGTGATCCGGCGGATATCGACCCGCTCGCGCCGGGTGTCGTACATGTGCCCGTCGGTCGTGAACATGCGTCCGTGGCGCAGCCACTCCGGCCATCTCGCGTCGCTCATGTCGTGACGGCCTCCGCTCTATCGGTGTGTCCCGATCAACGCCTCGGAAGGTAGCATAAGGTCCGTCTCGCTCCTGGGGGAGGCTTCCCGCTGGCGGCCGGCCTGCGTTGAAGCGGCAGGCGCCAATCGGGAGGGGTCGTGGAGGCGGCGGCGTCCATCGGCACCATGGCGTGTCGTCGAAGCCGAGCAGCGAGAGATCCTTGGAACGCGGAGAAGAGAAGAGAGCAGGGAGCGAGGCAGCATGAACGGTAGCAAACAGACGGTACGCGTCGCCATGATCGGCGCGGGCGCGATGGCCAACACGGTCCATTACCCGTCGCTCGCCTCCTTCGACGACGTGGAGATCGCCGCGATCTGCGACCTCGACCCCAACCGGCTCACCACGACGGCCGATAAGTACGGCGTGCGCGGGCGCTACACCGACTACCGGCGGATGGTCGACGAGGTGGCGCCGGACGGGGTGTACGTGATCGGTCAGCCGCACCTGATGTACGACATCTGGGTCTGGTGCCTGCAGCACGGCCTGAACCTCTATATCGAGAAGCCGCTGGGCCTCTCCTGGCACCAGGCCCAGATGCTCGCCCACCTCGCCGAGCAGAAGCACCTGATCACCCAGGTCAGCCACCAGCGCCGCAGCAGTCCGCTGCTCGTGCGGATGCGCGACGAATGCCTCCAGCGCGGCACCATGACGCACGCCGTCTGCGAGTTCTACAAGTACCAAACACAGCCGGAACTGCGCGCCTATGACCATATGCTGGGCGACTGCACCCATTCCATCGACACCGTGCGCTGGATGTGCGGCGGCGACGTGGTGTCCATCGAGAGCCGCTGCAAGCGCGTCGGCACGCCGGACATCAACTGGATCGGGATCGCGTTGCAGTTCGACAACGGCGCCACCGGCTACGTCATCAACAGCTGGTGCAGCGGAAGGCGCGTCTTCCGCGTGCAGATGCACGCCCCCGGCATCGCGGTGGACGCCGAGGTGGAGGGGCAGGCGCACGTCTACGCCGACGGCGATTACCAGGGCGTCGTCTATGACGCCCAGCAGGTGGCGGGCAGCGACCAGAACTTCGTGTACGGCGGCTTCCGGGCGAAGAATCGCGAGTTCATCGACTCGCTCAAGACCGGCCAGGAGGTGACAAGTTCCCCCTTCCGCGACTGCGTGAAGACTATGGAAGTGGCGGAGAAGGCCCTGGCAGCCGCTCTCCTCAACGGGCAGTGACCCGTCGGCGCAGGGAGGCAATAGCAGCGCATCGTGCTCGAGCAGCGGGCATCAGGCGCCGGTACGGCTCGGCCGCCGGTCGTATGCCGCCGGCCAATCTCAGTAGCTGTGTCCGGCGTAGACGCGGCGGCCGCGCACGAGGATGCGCTGCGGGTCCTCGACCGAGGCCAGGTCGTCAGCGCTGTGGTAGCCGATCGTCATGCTGGTGCGCGTCTCATTGGTGAGATTGCGCCCCGCCCCGTGCCAGAGCAGGCTGTCGATCGCCAGCAGGCCGCCCGTCGGCATCTCCACCCGTACCACCTGCTGCACCAGCCCGGTCCGCTCGGCCGCCTCGGCGTTCGGCGCCCAGGGCAGCAGGTGGCTGCCCGGGATGAGCCGCGTGGCGCCCCGTTCGCAGGTGGATTCTTCCAGGTAGAAGAGCACGGTCACGATGCCACGACTCCACTGCGGCACGTCGCGGTGCAGGTAGTCGGCGCCCGGCTCCGGCAGGCGCAAGGTGGCATGATTGTGGCGGTTACGCACGATCTCGATGTTGGGGCCGAGCAGGTCCTCCAGGGGATCGAGCACGAGCGGGCTCGTCGCCACGTCGCGGAAGATCGGGGCACGGTCCAGGACGTTCGACAGGCGCACGATGCGACCGGCGCGGTTCCGCACGACCGGCTCCGCTGCCTGCTCGATGTCGCGGGCGATCGCCGCCTTCAGCGCCTCGACGGTCCCGGACGGGAGTGTCCCCGGCAGTTGCACAAAGCCCGCCGTCCGGAAGAACCAGGCTTGCTCCGGTGTCAGCCGTGTCGTCTCCACGCCATTCCCTATCGTGCTACCGCGACCAATTCGTCGGCGCCTGTTGCGCCCGGCACGCGCGAGGCATCCGTGATGATGCCATAGGCGTCCGGTCGGCGGTCGGCCAGCATACTCCCCCGGAAGACCGTTTCGCCGGCCACCGCGAAACTGTGGGCGATCCGGGGCTTGTCGAGATCGACCGTGACCTGGGCCAAGCCGACGTAGCGACCGGCGCTGGAGAGGATCAGCCCGTCCGGGCCGACGACGCCGCTGTTGCCGAGCACATAGCCGGGCCGCCAGGCCTTGCCGTCGGGCTGCCCGAAGGTCGCCTGCACCAGATAGGCAGCGTTGTCGATGGCGCGGCTCTTGATCACCGCATTGCAGAGCTCCTCCCCCCAACCGCTCCACCAGTGGGGCCAGAAGATGATCTCGGCCCCGCCGAGCGCGAGCGCCCGCGTGGACTCTGGGAAGCTGAGGTCGTGGCAGATGCAGACGCCGATACGGCCGAAGTCGAGGTCGAAGACCGGGAATGCATCGCCTGCCTCAATGCCTTTCGCCATCTCGCCGCGCGTCGGGTGCACCTTGACGTAGTGGCCGACGATCTTGCCCTGGCGATCGAAGACCAGGGCGATATTGTGCAGCCGCCCCCGATAACGGGCGGCGAGGGGCAACACGACGGCCATGGCATAGTCGCGGGCCAGCCGGGCCGCCAGTTGCGCTGCCTGGCCATCGTAAGCGTCCTCGAAGACGGCCGTGTCGTCGGGCGCCGCCTGGATGCCATACGTCGTCGCCGTCTCCCCGAAACAGACGATGTCCACGCTCGCCCGGCCGGCGGCGTGCAGCCAGTGCTCAATTTGGGCGAGGTGCCAGGCTTTGCGTTCCTGCGGCGTCGTCCCTTCCGTCCAGGCCGGCAGTTGCACCGCCCCGATGTTGACCGCGCGCGCCACGAGTATCCTCCTCATTGTCACCAACAATCGACCCATCATCGGCGAAGGGAGCGCCTCGCCTCAGGCCATCTGGTCGAAACGGTCGGCCTGAATCTGGTAGCGCAGCGGCTCGCCGCGCCCGAAGCGTTCAATCTCTTCCGCCATCGCCCGCCCTTGCCGGGCATAGGATTCCTTGGTACCGCCGGCGATATGCGGCGTCACGATCACGTTGTCGAACTGGTAGAAGGGGCTCTCCGCCGGCTGCGGTTCCCGATCGAAGACGTCGAGGGCGGCGAAGAAGCGCCCGGTCGCCAGTTCGCGCAAGAGCGCCTCCTGGTCCATCACCCAGGAGCGCGACGTCTGGATCAGGACGGCGCCCGGCTGGATGCGCTTGAGGAGGTCGGCGCCGATCAGGTGATGGGTCTCCGGCGTCTTCGGCACATGCACGGCGATGACGGTGCTTTCCCCGAAGACCTCTTCCATGCTCGCCCGCTCGACGCCAAGCTCCCGTGCCCGCTCCGCCGTCAGGAAAGGGTCGGCGACGCGAATGCGCGGCTCGAAGGCTCGCAGAAGGCGGATGTGGCGTTGCGCGACATAGCCGGAGCCCACCAGCCCCACCGGCTGGGCCGCCAGGAGGTGTCCTTCCAGGCCCAGGCGCTTCATGGCGCCCCAGTCGCCGCTGGCCTTGAGGTCGCGGCTGATCTCGTGGATCCGTCGTAACCAGAGCAGTTCCAGGGCGAGGCAGAACTCGGCGACGGCGTCGGCGATGATCGGCGCGGCGTGCACCAGCGCCACGCCGCGCCCGAAGACGCTGGGCGGGATGATGCCGCGGACGCTGCCGGCGCAGTGGCCGATCAGCTTGAGGGCAGGGGCCTCCTCCAGCCAGGCTTCCTGCAGGGCGGGCGTGCCCCAGCCGGTGAGCACTACGTCGGCCTCCCGCAACAGCTCGGGCGCCTGTTGGGTGACCGCCTGGCGATCGCCGGTAGCTCGCCGAACGTCGCCCAGGGTATCGAGCAAAGCGTCCGTTTCCGGCGTGATCATCGAGCGATAGTTGGCGTCGGGGATCAGGGTGACGATTTGGCGGCCGGTCATGCCTTGTACTTGTCCACTTCCAACTGGCAGAGCTTCTGCGCGTTCTCCAGGGCAGCGTTGACGTCCGTCTTCTTCGACATGATGTCGGCGACCATCGTGTTGAGGATGGGCAGGATTTGCTCGCCGCCGGGGACGCTCGGCACGAAGCTGCCGTTGGGCATGGCGTCGACGGTGAGCTTGAGCAGGGGGTCGTTCTGGGTGTAGTCGACGCTCTGGGCGACCGACTGGCTCGGCGGCACGCGCAACTGGGCCGCCGCCCACTTGATCTGCACGTCGGGCTGGTAGAAGAAATCGACGAGGGTCATCGCGTCGTCCGCGTGCTTGGCACCGGTCCCGACGCAGAACGCCCAGCCGCCGGCATAGGTCGCCACCTTGCCGTTGGGCGGCAACGGGTACTGGGCGACGTGGTAGGTGAGGTTCGGCACGGCCTGGAAGGTCTGCACCTTGTTGGCGATCGTGGCGTAGATCTGTGCAGTATGGCTGGCGGCGAAGACCTTCTCGCCGGTCCCGTCGGACGAGTTCGCCTTGGCGAAGGCGGCCAGGGCGTTGAAGCCGCCCTGCATATCCTCGATCTTGAGGAG
>JAICXR010000044.1 GCA_025980355.1 Chloroflexota bacterium
AAAGGTGGCAGGTGGACAGGCCCGCCCCGCGGTAACGAGCGGGGCGGCGTGATACCAGGCAGCGCCTCTTGTCGTGATGGCCAGTCGGCGGCTATGGTGAGATACGCGAGCCGCGAAGAACGCGTAAATGGCGAGATGAGGCGAGCGCTGGCGACAGGCCCGGGAGCCATGGCTCCCGGGCCTCGCTGTCTTTAAGCACCGGCCAGCCGGACGCCCAGGAGTTGCTGGGCGGTGCGGTAGAGGATGTTCTCCCGATCCCCGTCGGTCAGGTCCGGCGCTTCCCGCACGATGGCGGTGGGGTCGGTCGGGCCGATGTCGAACGGCTACTGGGCGAACCAGAAGCCTTAACCTCGCCGTTGGCACGAGAAGTTCTCGGGGAGAGGATTCTCCGGCCGCTGGAGAAGAACGGCTCGCCGTTTACCTATCTGGTGTTTGCGCGAGATCGTACAGTGAGCGAGCGCCGTCCCCCGACACCGTTCGCGGCCGTCCCCTGAGTTGGGAATCCGTCGCTTGCTGGGTCGCCTCGCCGTCGTTCAGCGCAATAGGGCGCCTCGGCGCGAGCTGAGGGAGCGAGACCGGCTAGTGTATGTCGGTAGGTGCAGGCCGGTCACTCGGTTTCGGGGAGCAGATAGCGACCGACGATGACAAGCTGTTGGCGTTCCTGCACCCGCTCATGCCTGTTTATCTGAAGCAACTGAACGGTTGTTCGCCCTTCCGGCGTCAACCCTACGAGGATCCCCTCCGAGAACCGAAAGTGGTCATGCCAACGCTGCGTGCGGGGATTGAACAAGAGTGGGAAGAAGACTGTTCCCGATGGAAGGAGGCAGTACTCGCATCGCTGGGTGGCTCGTTCTTCGACTGAGCGACGGAGCACCGCGGTGATGCGGGTAGTGCTCACTCAGGCCGGCTACGCGGCGAGAGCAAGTGAGCCTTGATCATAACAATGAGATGTTCGATGCGTTCCATCTCGTCGAGTTCCGCTCGCTCGGCCGGCGTGAGCGCCGAGGCGCGTTCACGGCCCAAGAGGAGTTGGAGACGCTGATGCATCTCCGGGGTGGGACCGAATGCCGCGACCTCGTCCGGCGCTGGGTCTCCGGCAAGAAATGTGACGATGGCACGGTAGATCTGCGCCGGCACGGCAGGTTGCCGGAGGCTTAGCGCCAGCAACTCGGGCAACCGGTCGCGATCAATGGTGAGCTGGTCGGCCAATTCGTCGGGCACGTCGAGCGTGATCGTCCGCATCCGGTAGCCTCCAATCGTATCTCCATCCAAGATGATACCCTGGGACCGGGGCCATGCCATGGTTGCATCAGGCACCGGCCAGCCGGACGCCCAGGAGTTGCTGGGCGGTGCCGTACAGGATGTTCTCCCGATCGCCATCCGTCAGGTCCGGCGCCTCTCGCACGATGGCGGTGGGGTCAGTCGGGCCGATGTCGAAGGGGTAATCGCTGCCGACGGCGATATGGTCGCTGCCCAACTGGCCGGCCAGCCAGGTCAGCGCCGACGGGATATACACCATGTTGTCGACGTAGATGCGGCCGAGGTAGTCGCTGGGTGGCCGGGTGATCTTGAAGGTCGGCGTGATCAGGTGGTGGAAGCCGTACTCGGCCCGGCCACGCAGCCAGGGGAAACTGCCGCCGCCGTGGGCGAAGTAGGTCTTCAGGCGGGGGAGGCGCTCGTAGACGCCGCCGAAGATCAGCGCCTCGATCGCCACGCAGGTCTCCGTGACCATCCCGATCAGGTTCCACATGTAGTAGTCCTGCATGCGCTCGCTGCCCAGCACCTCGTAAGGGTGGACGAAGACGCAGGCGTCCAGCGCCTGGCAGGCCTCCAGGAAAGGGAAGAGGTCGGGGTGATCCAGGTTCTTCGGGCCGACGTGGGAGGCGATCATGACGCCGCGGATTTCCGGCAGCTTCATTGCCCGCTCCAGTTCCCGGATCGCCCGCGGCACGTCCTGGAGCGGCACGGTCGCTAGGCCGACGAAACGTTGAGGATCGCCGCGAACCACCTCGGCGATGCTGTCGTTATTGGCGGCGGAGATGTCGGCCGCCAGCCCGGCCTCCGCCCAGTAGGAGAGGGTGGGTGGCGCCACCGAGAGCGCCGCGCCGGAGAGGTGCCGCCGCGCCAGGGCCGTGGTCAGCGCCGGGACGGACCAGAGGTCATCGGTCAGGGGATAGTCGAAGTCGCCGGGCGCCTGGAGAAAGGTCCGGCCGTCGTCCCGCCGGTAGATGCGCGCGCCGATACGCTCGCCCTCCGTGCGCGCCAGCCGCAGGTACTCCGGCGGGAAGATGTGGCAATGCAGGTCGATGGCCATAGTAAATCCTTTCTATTCCGTCGGTGGCCCGCTGGACCGGCGCACCACCAGGTGGGCGGGGAACGTCTCCTGAATCGGCGGCGTCGCGCGCTGCCGGATCAGGTCCAGCAGGATCGTGGTCGCGCGGGCCGCCATCTCTTCGATCGGCAGGTGGACCGTCGTGAGCGGCGGCTCTTGATAGGCGGCGAACTCCGCGTCGTCGCAACCGACGATGGCGACGTCCTCGGGGACGCGCAGGCCCCAATCGCGGATCGCCCGCATGGCGCCGATCGCCAGCAGGTCGTTACTAGCGAACAGCGCGGTCGGTCGCGCCCCTTGCGCCGGGCTGAGCAGGTGTTGGGCGGCGACATAGGCGCCGTCTGCCCAATCTGCCCCTTGCGCCACCGCCTCCGGCCCCGGCGGCAAACCGACGCGGCGCAGCGTCTCCCGGAAGCCGCGGATGCGTAAAGCCTGGGCCTGGGAACCGGCATCCGGCGCGATCAGGCCGATCCGGCGGTGCCCGAGGTCGATGAGGTGCTGCGTCGCCAGGCGCCCGACCAGCTCGCTGTCGGTGTTCACGGCGCTGTGCCGCGTGTCGCGTTGGAAGAGGACGATCGGGACGCTCGGTGTGAGCGCCTCCAGGTAGGCGTCGTCCTCCGGTGCGGTGTTCGTCACCAGCAGCCCGTTGAACCAGAAGGGCTCGCTCAGCCCGCGCAGGTGGTGCAGCTTGCCAAGCTCGTAGGTTTCCACGATGAGCTGCACGACGCCGATGCCCACCAGATCCTCGCGCAGCGCGTGCAACTGCCGCTGGACGCTGCCGACGATCCGGCTGATCAGTGACAGCCGGCCGTCGATGGGATGGGCGATCGCCAGCACGATGGCCCGCGCGCCACCCCCGTTGCCGCGTAAGCGCCGGGCCGCCATATCCGGCGCATAGCCCAGTTCCCGCGCCGCCGCCAACACCGCCTGCCGCGTGCCCTCCGAAATGGCCACGGTATTTGGACGATTACCAAGCACGATCGACACCGTCGTGATCGACGTGTTCGCCCGCTTGGCAATGTCTACCAATCGAACCACTAGCGCCTAAAACCTTTTAGCACCCGCCACTGCCCATAACACCCCTCATCCCCCGTCCACGGCCTCACTCATTCCCCCAGGGCAATGACGCCACGCGCAGTGCCGGGTCGATCTCCGCCGGCGTCACGCGCCGCCCGCCCTGGCGGCCGGACTGGTGGACGGCGAAACCGAGCTCGGTGGCCCGCCGAGCACAGGCCAGGTCGCAGCGCGTCGGACGCCGCTGCTCAATGGCCTCCACAAGGTCCTCAACGAGCAAGGGCCAGGGCGGCGTCGCCGTCACCGGCGGGACGTGCTGCTCCAGGGGCGTTCGCCCGTCATCGCCCACGCGCCAGAGGCGGGTGGCGGCGCCTTCGCCGAGGACCACCAGCCGGCCCCGACTACCGACGGCGTCGAAGCCCATGTCGAATCCCCGGACATAGCCGGCGGGCGTGAGGAAGGCTTCGACGCCGTTCGCGAACTGGATGTGACAGCTCCCGGGCGGGTCCAGGCGGCGCGGCGAGTCCCCCGGCTCGTCGTCAAGCGGATCGACCCGACCCGCCACCCAGGCGGCTTCCGGGTCTCCGGCCAGCTCCAGCACCCGGTCGAACCAATGGCATCCCTGAAAAAGGAGGCTGCTCAGGCCGAAGGCGACGATCGCCCGCACCTCACCGATGGCGCCGTCGCGGAGCAGTTGCACGAGCATGCGGTGATAAGAAAACCAGCGGCGGTCAAGGGCCAGCGTAAAGGTGGTCTGATGACGCTCGCAAGCGGCGATGATGCGCCGCGTCTCCTGCATCGACGTCGCCAGCGGCTTCTCGCAGAGGATGCCCTTGGCCCCGGCGGCCGTGGCGGCTTCGACCTGGTCGGCGTGCATCGTCTGGCGGGTGGCGACGCAGACGACGTCCGGTCGTTCGGCGTCCAGCATCCGCTGGTAGTCATCGTAGGCGGCCACGTCCCCCCAGCAGTCCTGAAACGCCCGACGCGTCGCGGCGTCCCGATCGAAGACGGCGACGACCCGGGTGGACGGCGCCGCGGCGAACGCCGCCGCCCAGTTGTGATTGGCGATTCGCCGCTCCAGCATGCGATGGCAACCGGCGATCGCCACCCGGTAGGGCGGTGCCATGCCGACTCCTCTCCATCCGCCAAAGGGACCGGACGCTGAAGCGTCCGGCTAAACCGACGAAGCCCTTGCGGGGCTGCCGGATTCCCGCGACGTCGACTGATTCGGGCAGCCCCGCAGGGGCTTCGTCGGTTTAGCCAGGAGATTCATCCCCTGGTCCTGACAACGGCGGACGCCCGCGTGCCCACGAAACGGCGCAGCGCCCATACCTTTCCCATCCACCTTGACAGCCCCGGTCGCTCGCCTTAGTATACGTGTAACGTTTTAGTTGGCGCAATATGGCGTACAAGGGATGGAGGACTGGAGGACATGGCTTCGCGGTTCACCCGACGTTCGTACCTGCAGGCACTTGCCGGCGGCGGCCTGGCGGCGCTCACGACGCTGGCCCTGGCCAGTTGTGGCGCCGCTGCCACCGTGAGTTCGGCGGTCAGCACCAGCGCGAGCGCAGCGGCATCCGCCCCGGCGACCTCAGCCGCCGCAACGACGACGCAGGTGACGTCGGCCGCGCCGACGACGACGGCAACCACCGCACAGGCCACGGCCTCGACCGCGGCATCGACCGCGACCACGGCGCCGACGACCGCGCTCACGGCGACAACGACCGCCGCGGCGCAAAAGGCAACGAAGGCGACCCTCCAGTTGGCGGTCTGGCAGAACTGGGGGACGCAGTCCGCCGATCCGCGTACCGACTTCACCGTCAAGACGCTGGAGCCGCGCTTCGCCGAGGAGCACCCCGGACTCGGCTTCGACCTGACGTTCGCCGGCAACGGCAACGCCGTCATGGAGAAGCTCACCGCCAACGTCGCCGCCGGGACGCCGCCGGACGTCTCCTTCATCTACGCCCAGTGGTCGGTCGGCCTCGGCCAGAAGGGGGTCACCATCCCGCTCGACGACCTGATGGCGACCGACAAGGGCTTCCAGAAGGACGACTTCTACTCCGACATCTGGGACGCCCTGACCTACCAGAACAAGACCTGGGCCTTCCCCCAGAATCGCCATCCCCTCGCCGTGTTCTACCGCACCGACCTCTTCAACCGCTACGACGGCGCAGCGCCCCAGACTTGGACCGACTTCACGCAGCTCATCCAGCGCATGACGCACGTCGCCCAAGGCCAGTACGCCACGGATGAGGGGGCGGGGGATAGCAACCTCTGGGACGTCATCCAGCGTTCCAACGGGGGGACGTTCTTGTCGGCGGACGGCACCCAGGTCACCTGGGACAGCGCGGAAGGCCTAGCCGCCTTGCAGTACTACGCCGACCTCTACCAGAAGTACACGATGGCGCCGCCGAAAGCGATCACCAACGGCTTCGCCGGCGGCCAGATCGCCATGACCATCTCCGGCCCTTTCCGCGTCACCGGCTACCTCACGCAGAAGCTGCCGGTCCTCACCTTCCCCATGCCCCACGGCAGTAAAGAGGCGGCGGAGCACATCAACATCGACACCTGGGGCATCATGAAGACGACAACGGCGCGGCAGGAGGCCGCGTTCACCTTCGTCTCCTGGTACGCCAGTAAGCCGATCTACGGCGACTGGGCGATCCGCTTCCAACACGCCCCGCTCACCAAGTCGATCGCCGCCGACCCGGCCTACCAGAAGTTCGTGGCGGACACACCGATCATGAAGGGGTTCCTGGCCCCCGGCATCACCGGCACGATCACGCCCCTGACGCTGGTCACCGCCGACCTGACGAACATCCTCAACCAGCAGGTGGCGGTCGCCGTCACCGGCAAGACGGACGCCCTGACGGCGCTGAAGCAGGCGACCACCCAGGCCAACGCCACCATCGCCCAGGCCCTGAAGGCGTGAGCGCGGAGGGCGCGCGCGCTCCGACCGGCGAGCACACGAAATCGTACGGCGCACCGATCGATGGCGCGCGGCGGGGCGCTCCGGCCCTGGGTGTCGTGCTCATGCTCTGGGGCGACGACGTGGCCGTGGCGACCGAGCCGCTGCTCCGGAGCGTGACGGCGATGGGCTACGACCTGATCGAGTTGCCCTTGTTCGGCACCGACGAATCAGATTTAGCTGACGTGCGCCGGCGAGTCACCGACGCCGGCTTGCGCTGCACCGTGAATACGGCGTTGCCGCCGGGGCTCTCGCTGCTACAGCCCGAGCAGCGCACGGCGACCGTGGATTTCCTGACCCGCATCGCCACCCAGGCCCGCACGTTGGGCGCAAACCTGGTCTGCGGACCGCTGCTGGCGCCCGTCGGCGATCTGCCGGATATCGCGCCGGGCCCGCGCGAGCGCGAGTCGGCGTGCGCCGGCCTTCGTGCCGCGTCACGGCGCGCTGCCGACGTCGACGTCACGCTGGCCCTGGAACCGCTCAACCGCTTCGAGTCGGCCTTCCCCACCACCGTGGCCGAGGCCTCTGCCCTGGTGGATGCCGTCGGCGCGGAAAACCTGGGCCTGCTGCTCGACACCTTCCACATGAATATCGAAGAGCGCGACCCGGCGGCGGCGATCCGGCAGGCGGGGCGTCGCATCCGCCATTTCCACTGCAGCGAGAACGACCGCGGCCCGGTCGGCAGCGGGCACGTGAACTGGCAGGCGACGCGTGCGGCGCTCCTCGACGCCGGGTACGACGGCGACCTGGTTGTGGAGTCGTTTGGCAACACCGTGCCGGCGATCAGCCGCGCCTGCTGTGTCTGGCGCCCGCTGGCCGCCGATCCCGCGGCATTGGCACAGGAGAGCGCCAGGTACTTGCAGCGGCTGTGGAAGGGGACCTCTCTCTCTGACTCTCTCCCCGGCGCGAGGAGAGAGAACGCGGTTGGAAAGACGGCAACCTTCGGGCCAAGCCAGTGATCGAAGAGAACTATTGCCGCGAAGCATCACTACCCACCAGGACGCGTCTCCTTCCGCGCCGAGGGGAGTTCAAAGGGAGCTGCCGTCAGGCCAAGCGCGTTCCTCCTCCCCGCGCCGGGGAGGAGGTCAGGTGGAGAGGTTCCCCGCGGCAGCATAGGTCGGTGGGAAAGGAGATCACAGCGTGACCGTTCGGATCGGGTTCGTAGGGGCTGGGAGCCGCTCAATCTATGAGATGGTGCAACTCTTGCAGTTGCCGGACGTCGCCATCACCGGCATCTGCGACATCGCGCCGGAGGCCATCGAGCGGGCCCGCCAGGCGGTGAAGCAGCGCGGGCCGGCCGACCTGCCGCCCCTGGATGCGCCGGCCTTCGGCGACGTGCAGGCGATGCTGGAGCAGGCGCCGCTGGACGCCGTCTACGTCTCGCTGCCCCCTTTCGCCCACGGGCCGGCGGAGCACGCCGTCATCGCCGCCGGCAAGGCGCTGATGGTGGAAAAGCCGGTGGCCTTGCAGATGGGCGTCGCACGCGAGATTGCCGCGCACGCCAAGGAGCGCGGCGTGCTGGCCGCCGTCGCCTACCAGTGGCGCTACAGCACGGCGGTGCAGCAGGTGCGGCAGTTGCTGGCCGGCGTCCCCATCGGCATGGTGACCGCCGTCCGCTGGAGCTCGTTGCCCGGGTCACCATGGTGGAGGGTCCAGAGCAAGAGCGGCGGCATGCTGATCGAGCAGCACACCCACTGCACCGATCTGCTCCGCTACCTCTGCGGCGAGGTGACGGAGGTCTACGCGATGGCGGCGACGACGTTGCTGAAGGACGTTCCCAACCTCGACATCGCCGACGTGAACACCGTCAGCCTGCGCCTGGCGAGCGGGGCGGTCGGCACGATCTCCAACAGCTGCGCCGCCGTCGCCGCCCCACCCGGCTTCCATAGCTACGTCCACATCATCGCCCAGGGGATGACCGTCGCCGTCGGCCTCGGCCCCGGCGCCACCGTGCTGCGCGGGCGAGATGCCCGCGAAGAGATCGCGGAAGAGGGCAATCCCAACATGGCGATGAACCGGGCCTTCGTGGCGGCCGTCGCCAGCGGTGATCGCTCCGGTATCCTCTGCCCCTACGAGGAAGGGATGCGCACCTTCGCTTTGACCTACGCTGCCCACATCTCCGCCACGGAACACCGCCTGGTGCGGATGAGCGAGCAGTTGCCGTAGGGGCGACCCCTACTCGAATGCGGCGTAACGCCGCCCGCACCAACGACCATAAGAAAGGACCGACCAATGTTTACCCTGAGCGTACTGACCGACGAGATTGACCAGGACTTCGCCCACGCCCTTGACGTCGCGGAAGAGTGGGGGCTGCATACCGTCGAGTTGCACAAGCTGTGGGGCAAGAATATCTGCGACCTGGACCCGGACGAGCTGACGCGGGCCATGCGCATGGTGCGCGAGCGGGGCCTGCAGGTCAGCGCCATCGACTCCCTCTTCCTGCGCTGCCCGATCGACGACGCCGCCGCCTACGCGAAGCACATCGACATCCTGGAGCGGTCGTTCCGACTGGCCGACCTATTCCAGACTCCCCTCGTGCGCTGCTTCTCCTTCTGGCGGCAGGACACGCTGGCCCAGCACTGGGACCTCCTGCTGGAACGGCTGGAGCTGCCGGTACGGATGGCCGCGCGCGCCGGGGTCACCCTCGCCTTCGAGAACACCAAGACCACATTGGTCGGCACCGGCGCCGAGATCCGCCAGCTCATGCTGGCCATCGACTCGCCCAATTTCCGCTCGATCTGGGACATCGGCAATGCGCTGGTCGCCGGCGAGGACCGCCCCTATCCCGACGGCTACGAGGCCGTGCGCCCCTGGATCTGCCACGTCCACGTCAAGGACGCGGTCCGCCACGCCGACGGCTCCTCCGCCTGGCGCCCGATCGGCGGCGGGCAGGTGGACTACCGCGGCCAGTTGACCGCCTTGCAGCGCGACGGTTACCACGGCGTCATCGCCCTGGAGACGCACTACCAGCCGGAAGGCGGGACCAAAGAACAGGGCAGCCGGGAGTCCTTCGCCGGCCTGCGCAACATCCTGGACGAGCTGAACCTGCGCTGGCAGTAGCGCCGCTCAGCCGCACCGGGGCAATCTGCGGCAGCGCCTATGAAACTGATCCTGCGCAGCGGGTAAGGTTCGAGGCATGGGAAAGCTCGCGCTGTCGGCGGATGGCCGGCTGCTATTTGCCGCCTGCGCGTTGCGTACCTTTGGCTACGGCTTCCTCTCGGTGACACTCGGTCTCTATCTGGCCGGCCAGGGACTCGGCACCGCGGCGATCGGCGGTGTCTTCACGGCCGCCCTGGCCGGCGGCGCCGCCATGACGATCGTCTTCACCAGTCTCAGCGGCCGGCTGGGCCGGCGCCGGGTGTTGGAAGTGGCCGCCCTGCTCATGGCGCTCGCCGGTGTCGCCTTTCTGCTCACGTCCAACGTCGTGCTGCTCTCCCTGGCGGCCGTCGTCGGGACGATCAGCCCTTCCGGCAAGGAGGTCGGCCCGTTTCTCTCCCTGGAACAGGCCATCCTGCCCCAGACCACCGGCGATGACCGGCGCACCAGTCTCTTCGCGGCCTACAACTTGGTGGGCGCGCTGAGCGGCGCGTTCGGCGCCCTGGCGGCGGCGCTGCCCCGCCTGGCCGGCCTCTCGCTCGGCGCCGGCTTCCACGTGCTGCTGGGGGCCTATGCGGCGACCGCCGTCGTGCTCTTGCTGCTCTATACCCGTCTCTCCCCGAAGGCCGAGGTCGCCCGGGACGTCGCCGGACCCGGAGTCGGCATCCTGGGCGTCCGCCATTCCCATGGCATTATCTTCAAGCTCGCCGCCCTCTTTGCGGTCGACTCTTTCGCCGGCGGCTTCGTAGTGCAGGGCCTCGTCGCGTACTGGTTTCATCAACGCTACGGCACCGACGTCGCCGGTCTGAGCGCCATTTTCTTCGGCGTCAACCTGTGCGCGGCGCTCTCCTTCCTCGCCGCGCCGCCACTTGCCCGCCGCTTCGGCCTCCTGAACACGATGGTCTTCACGCATCTGCCGTCCAACGTGATGCTGATCCTTGTGCCGTTGCTGCCGAGTGCCGGCGCCGCGATCGCCATGTTGCTCTGCCGGGGGCTGCTGTCGCAGATGGACGTGCCCACCCGGCAGTCCTACACCATGGCCGTCGTCGCGCCGACGGAGCGCGCCGCGGCGGCCGGCATCACCTCCGTCGCCCGCAGCGCCGCCGCCGCGGCCGCACCGGCCTTCGCCGGCGCCACGCTGGCCGTCCCGGCCCTTGGGCTGCCCTTCCTGATTGCCGGTGGTTTGAAGGTCGCCTACGACCTCGCCGTCCTCGCCACCTTCCGCCGTCTCCGGCCGCCGGAGGAGCGCCGCCCGGAGCCGTAACGGGGACGTTCGTTGGTCCGAATCTTGCAAACCGTTCATAAGCGCCTTACCCGCGCCGATCGCACGAGGGCGCCGAGGGCGGCGTCGGGCAGAGCAAGACAAGGAAGGAAGAGAACGTTGCGAGACATCGGGTTACTGGTCCTGCGCGGAACAGTCGGCGGGCTCCTGGCCGGGCACGGGGCGCAGAAGCTGTTCGGAGCTTTCGAAGGGCCCGGCTTGCACGGGACGGCCGGCATGGTGGAATCGATGGGGCTTCGCCCCAGCAAGTACTGGGCGATGATAGCCGGCGGCTCCGAGTTCGCCGGCGGGCTGTTGACCGCCCTTGGCCTCGGCGGTGGCCTGGGACCGGTCACGATCTTCGGGCCGATGGGCACAGCCATCGGCACCGCCCACTGGGGCAAGCCGATCTGGGTCTCCAAGGGCGGGGCGGAACTACCCGTCATTAACATCGCGGTCGCCACGGCCCTGCTCCTCAGCGGTCCCGGTCGCTACTCGCTGGATGAGACGCTGGGGATCGAAGTACCCCGCCCGCTGATCGGCCTGGCGCTGGCGGGCACGCTGGCCGGCGTCGCCTACAGCGTCTTTCGCCACCGGATGAAGCGCCGGGAGCAAGAGCAAGAAGCTGCCGAGAAACTCCAGAGCGGCAGCAAGCCGCAACAGCGGACCGCAGCGGCCTGACCGCGCCCGTTGAGCATTGGGTCCACCTGCGGGTGGAGACGGCGCGCGCCAAAGTCTCCACCCGCCGTCCACCGCCGCTCCGATGCGCGCGGCGAACGATCACCGTACGCTGCTTCTTGTGAACGGCGAGACGCCTCGCCGGAGGAGCAAGACGTAGGAGGATCGACATGGACCCCATCACCACCGCCCTTATCACTGTCGCCGCCTTTATCTTCATGGTCTACCGGCAGTTCGTGGAACGTCCCGTCACGGCCAAGGACATCGTCCTTCCTGTTGGTGTTGGTCTCTACCTCGCCGACCGGTATCTCACCGGCGGCAGCCTCGCCGCCGCGGCGCTGGCGCTCGGCGCGGCCGGCGCCGGCATCGTCACCGGCCTGTTCAGCGGCGCGGTCGTTCGCGTCTGGCAGGATTCGAGCAGCGGCGCCGTGTACCAGCGCGGCGGCTGGTCCTACCTGGCGGTGCTCGGCGGCCTGGTAGCGGTGCGTGTCGTCCTGCACGTCGTCTTCTCGGCCACCGGGCTGGTCGATGCCACGACGCTCAACACTGCCTTCATCGCCATGGCCGTCGGCAACTACGTCGGGCGGGCGATCACCGTCGGCCTGCGGGCGCTTGCCCTGGTCGGTTGGGACGTCGCCGCCCTGCCGCAGCGCACGTCTCGCCAGGCCGGCCGGGTGCGGGGCTGGTGAGCAAACAGGATTGCGGCGCCCCCTCCCGTCGGGCGGGAGGGGGCGCCGCTGTTTCTCCGCTTCAAGGAACTCGCCGATCTCCGCCTACGCCAACCAAGCCTGCGCCGCTACCGGATGAGATGACGCAGCAGGTTATGCTGCTCTTCCGGCGAGACAGTATCGAGGTGAAGAGCGGTTCGGCGAATGAGGTCGCCAATGGCACTGCCGTTCGGCACGACGATGATCCCGGAATGCACCCGATCCTGATCCTTCCAGCGCCGGTCAAGCCGCACAAAGTGGACGACGTTATGTGTGAGAATGGCTCGGCCATCCGATGCTGCATATTGAGGCTGCCAGTCGTCCGACAATCCCTGATTGTGGTTACCGGCGTCGCGGCAACTCAGCACGTCGTATCCTTGGAGACTCAACTCCCGCGCGACGCTGGCAGCGACATCTTCATCGGTGTACAGACGAATGCCTAGCCCGCGCATGCGGCGACCACGAGGATGTCGAAAGCTTCCTCGTGGCGCCGCCGGGCGTCATCAATCTCCGCGCGATGCGCGCCGTAGTAGGCGAGCGCCGCCTTGATCTGAGCCTCACTGAGATGGGCCAGTTCCTCCGCCACACGATGTACATCCTTGTCGAGCACGTCGTAGTACATGCTTACGACGCTGCGAACAGGCGTGCGGGTACCGGCCAGGACGGCCTCGCCGCCTTGCACGCCAGGGTGGTGCGCGACAAAGTCCTCATACCAAGGCTTAGCCGTTGCGTGCATCCCTGTGTCTCCGTCCTTTTTCGTCAACGCATGCTGCGATTCGTGGGGGTAAGAAGCCGCCGTAGGCTGGGCCATCCCAGCCATGTGGGTCTCCTTCCCCG
>JAICXR010000201.1 GCA_025980355.1 Chloroflexota bacterium
ATCAGTGGATTGCTGCAACCGGGATGGAATTTGCTGCTCGCTCTTGGAGCAGTCATGGAAATCGTCGGCTTTCTCATCATGCGCTCGTTTACGCGTATTCAACTCTAGACCCAAGGGAAAGGTTCGTCGCCTTGCTCGCCGTGTTCTCCCCCACCGTGCTGCTCACCGCGAGCGGCGTCGCCGCGGGCTGTTGTGTGCTTGCCGCTCTGGCGCTGCTGCGCTATCTCGCGCAATTGGAGCAGCGTCTGCGGACGGTGGAGGCGGTGACGGTCGAGCAGCCGAGGCCGAAAGCCATGCTGGGGGCGGCGGAGCGGCTGGCGAACCGCCTCACTCCATCGACCTATCGAAAAGGATTGCACGATCGCCTTGTGCACGCGCGACTGGAGGAGCGAACCACGCCGGAGCAGGTCATCCTGCTGACCATTGCGATCGCGATCGGCGTCGCGACGCTCACCGCCCTGACCGCCAGCGTGAGCTTCGCCGCGGCGCTGTTCCCCCTCTACGCAGTGCTGGCGACCATCGTCGCAGGCATCTGGCTCGACCGCCGCGCCATGCGCCGCCGGCAAGCCGTCCAGGCGAGTTTGCCGGCGACGCTGGACTTGCTGGTCCTGGCGATGGAAGCCGGCCTCTCCCTGGACGCGGCGATTCGGGAGGTGGTGGCGGAGTGGCATTCGGCGGCCAGCCGGGAAATGGAACGCGTGCCCACGCTCACCCAGTTGGGCATGAGTCGTGGCGAGGCCCTGCACGACATCGCCGAAGCCCTGGACCTGGAGACCTTGCGCCGGCTTGCCGGGCGCGTCAGCGCCGCCGAGCGCCTGGGCAGCAGCGTCGTCCTCATTCTGCGGGCCGAGGCGGAAGAAGCCCGCCGGGAACGTCGAACCATTGCCGGCCGCAAAATCTCCCAGGCCCCGACCAAGATCCTCATTCCCACGGCGCTGCTGATCCTGCCGGTCACGCTGATCGTGCTCTTAGGGCCGGCGCTGCCGCAGGTCGTCAACATCGTCGGTGGCTAACGTCTCATTGCACCGGTAGGCTGGAGGTCCCGACCACCGTGAACGCGCCGCCGACGAGGCGACCGACCAGGGGTGTCACCGGCGCTAGCGTGTCGGTCACCGACACCGTGACGGCCGACGGCACCTGCTGGACGCTGACGGCGCTGGCGGGGACCGTTAGGGGCGCCGCCGCCGATTGGGCGGCCCGTATTGCCAGCGACTGTACCATAGGGGCAGCATCGCCCGCCCCGGCGGCGATGCTGCCGGAGCGGGCGCCCTCGCGCGCCGCGGCGGCGACCGCGCTGTATGCTTGTGTCGCCCGGCCCATGTCGAACAGGACGAGGATGAGCAGCAAGAAGATCGGCAGTACCAGCGCGAATTCCACCATCGCCTGGCCGTCCGCTCGTTGTACGAGCGGGAGGTCGGCGTGACGGACTCCGTTGCCGCGACGGGCGCCGGTACCGCCCCGAGAAAGCCGGTCGTGCTGGTCGCCGACGATGACGGGCACATCCGGCGGCTGGTGGTTCTGCTGTTGCAAAGTCGCGGCATGACCATCGTCCAGGCGGCCGATGGTATCGAGGCGCTGGCGGTGGCGAAGGCGTCCCGTCCTGACGTGCTCGTCCTGGACGTCAACATGCCCGGGTTGAGCGGCTTCGAAGTCTGCCGGGCAATCCGCAGCGATCCCCTCCTGCACCGCACCCCGGTGCTCATCCTCACCGCCCAGGGTGCGACGGCCGACAAAGTGGCGGGTTTCGAGGTCGGGGCGGATGACTACGTGCAGAAGCCCTTCGAAGGCGCCGAGCTGGCCGCACGCGTCGGGTCGCTGGTCGCGCGCTCCCGCGTGTACGGCGCGGCGGACACGCCCCCGCCCGAACCGGAAGGAAGGGTCGTGGCGCTCGTGGGCGCGAAGGGCGGGAGCGGGACGACCACGGTCACCACCAGTCTGGCGCTGGTCACCGCCGACCTGTGGAGCGGTGGTGCCCTGACACCGGCCGCCTTGATCGACCTCGACCTCGTCCACAGTCATGCCGCCTTCTTGTTGGGCGTGGATCCGAGACGGACCCTGGCCGATCTCACCGCGCACGTCCCTCTCACACTCGACCGTGATTACCTCTTGCAGTTCGCGGAGCAGCACGGCCCGGGCCTCGCGGTGCTGTCCGGGGCGCGTAACCCTTTAGAAGGAGAGCGTATCACCCCCGACCTCGTGAAGTCCCTACTTACCACCTGTAAGGGGACTTTCAGCTATAGTTTCGTAGACCTTCCGTCGTCCTATGTCGAAACGAGCCTCTCCGTGTTCGATCTGGCGGACCTGATTCTGGTCGTCGTCACGCCGGAGCTGACGTCGATTCGGTCGGCCGTGCAGTTGATGGCCGTCTTCCAGTCGCTCTCGATTCCGCCCGAACGCTGGCACTTCTTGCTCAACCGACCGCTGGATGCCGGCGACCTGCCGGAGGCGGCGCTGGAGCGCACCCTGCACCGCCCGATCCTGCAGGCGCTGCCCAATAACGGCCTCCGCGTCCTCGAGGCGAACAACCGCGGCGTGCCGCTGGTGAAGAGCCAGCCGACGCAGCCGTTCAGCGTCGCCATCGAGGAGCTCGCGCTTCGGGTCAGCCACGTCGTGCCCGTGCACTCGGCCGCCGGCGGTACCCCGACGGAGCGCGTCGGCAGGATCGAACGGCGTCTGAAACGCTGATCGCCGGCGCTATTGCAGCAGCGGCTGCAGCAGGGCGATCGCCCGCCGAATGTCGTCGCTCTGGCGGGGACCGGAGATTTCGCGCTCGATGGTGACGGCGCCCTGGAAACCGAGGCCGCGCAACTTCGGGATCAGCCGGGGGAAATCCACCCGCCCTTCGCCCAGCGGCTTCTCCGGACCGAGTTTCCGGCCATTGGTGGGGTAGTCGCCGTCCTTGGCGTGGACGCCGCGCACGTAGCGCCCGAAGACGTCGAGGGCGTCCAGCGGGTTCGCCATGCCGTACATCAGCAAGTTCGCCGGGTCGAGGTTGATGCCGAGGTTGTCGAGACCCACGTCCTCAATCGTCCGCAGGAGCGTCACCGGCGTCTCCTGGCCGGTCTCGAACCAGAAGCCCTGACCGTTCCCGCGGCAGTGCCCCGCCACTTCCCGCAGGGCCGCGACGGTGCCGGTATAGTCGGGATCGCTCGGATTCACCGGCAGGAAGCCGACGTGGGTGGTGATACTCGGGACGTTGCCAACCTCCGCCGCGAAATCCGACCAGCGCTTCAGGGCGTCAATGCCGGCCGTCCGGTTCCCCGGCGGCACCAGGCCGATCGTGGTCGGACCTTCCACAAAGTCCCATACCCGTCGCCCCGGCACGCCGCCCCAGAAGGTGCTGATCGCCACGCCCGCCGCCTGCGCGGCATCGCGCAGGCGGTGGGCGACATCCGGCCGGCAGAGCTCCAGATCCCAGCAAGAGAGCTGGCAGGTGGGCAGGTCGAATTCCCTGACGCGGGCGATGCTCGCCTCCGGCTCTTCGCGCAGGCTCACAAGGACTCCCAATGGTAATGACATCGGTGATCTATCCTTTCGCTTTCTCGTGGCCCTCCACGGCGTAATGGTATACTGCGGCCCCGTCGTGGTCTGCCGGAGTCGCCTGTGCTGCTTGCCCGCCCTGCCTGGATCACCGTACAGCTCGGCGCCATCGCCGCCAATGTCGGCCAGGTCCGCCGCCGGGTCGGTCAGCAGACGGCCATCATGGCGATCGTCAAGGCCCACGCCTACGGGCACGGCGCAACACCGGTAGCAAAAACGGCGCTCGCGGCTGGGGCGAGCATGTTGGGCGTCACCTGCCTTGATGAAGCGCTCGAACTGCGTGAGGCCGGCATCACGGCGGACGTCCTCATGTTGGGCTACGCGCCCGGCTGGCAGGCCAGCACCATCGTCGCCAACGACATCATCGTGACCGCCTACGACGCCGACCTGTTGGAGCCGCTGTCGGCGGCGGCATTGGCGCTCGGCCGGCCGGCCCGGGTGCATCTGAAGGTGGACACCGGCATGAGCCGCTTCGGGCCACTGGTGGCCGGTGTGCGCGACCTGGCCGGGCGCGCGTCGCAGCTGCCGGGCGTGCGCATTGAGGGCGTCTTCACCCATCTGGCGACGGCGGACAGCGACGACGAGGCCTATGCGCGCGACCAGTTGGACCGCTTCCGCTGCGCCCTGCGAATGCTCGAGGAGATGGACTGCCGCCCCCGCTGGCGCCACGCCGCCAACAGCGCCGCCGTCTTGCGGCTGCCGGAGAGCCACTTCAACCTGGTGCGGCCAGGGGCGGCCCTCTACGGCCTTGATCCCTCAATGGCCACGCCCTGTCCGCCGGCGTTCCAACCGGCCCTCTCCCTCCAGTGCCTGGTGGCGCAGGTGAAAGCAGTCCCGGCCGGGACTCCCGTCGGCTACGGCGCGACCTGGGTTGCCGGCCGCCCGACGCGGCTCGCTGTCCTCCAGGCGGGGTATGCCGACGGCATCCGCCGGTCGCCAAAGCCCTGGGGGCAGGTGCTCGTCCGTGGCCGGCGCGTGCCGCTCGTCGGCGCCGTCTGCATGGACCTTTGCATGGCCGACGTCACAGAAGTTCCCGGTGTGGAAGCGGGCGACGTCGCCGTGCTGTTCGGACGCCAGGGGGACGAAGAGATCACCGTCGGCGAAGTGGCCTGCCGGCTCGGCACGATCGGCTACGAGGTGCTGTGCGGCCTGGCCAGCCGCGTGCCCCGGGTCTACGTTCCGGCGGGTGCCGCGGCGTATCCGACGACGGCAGTACCGCTTGACGGCAGCCCCCTTCGCATGGGCGTGGAGTCACTCTAGATGTTTACGCTCGCGGACGTCGTGCGCTTCACCGGCGGTGCCCTCGCCGGCGACGGTGCGGACGGCGACGTGCCGCTCACCGGCGCGACCACCGATAGCCGCACCGTGCAGCCGGGCCAGTTGTTCGTCGCCTATCGCGGCGAGCGCCTGGACGGCCACACCTTCGCCCCCGCCGCTTGCGCGGCCGGCGCCGGGGCGCTGCTGGTGGAGCGGGCGGTCGCCGGGACGTGTGCCGGTGTACCCCAGGTGCTGAGCGCCGATTCGCGCGCCGCACTGACCCGCCTGGCGAACCGCGTGCTGGCACGCTCGTCCGTCGACACGGTGATCGGCGTCACGGGAAGCGCCGGCAATACGACCACGCGGGAGTTGCTGGCGACCGTCCTCGACGCCGGCTATCCCGGCGCCGTGCTACGCCCGACCAATTCCTACAACACGGACACCGGCCTCTCCATGACCATCCTGAATGGGCTGGCGGCGGAGCATCGCTATGCGGTGCTGGAGATGGGCGCCCAGCGGGGCGGCGAGATTGCCGCCCTCTGCCGGCTGGCCCCGCCGCGCATCGGCGTGGTCACCAACGTCGGCGGCGCCCACCTGGAGTTCTTCGGCTCACTGGAGGGCGTGGCGGCCGCCAAAGGGGAACTGGTGGAGGCCCTCCCGGCCACCGGGCTGGCCGTCCTCAACGGCGACGATCCCCTCGTGCGCGCGATGGTGTTCCGCTCCCGGGCGCCGGCCGTGCTCTACGGGACCAACGGGCACGTCGATTACTTCGGCCAGATTGCTGACCTCTCTCCCGACGGGATGGCGATCCGCTGGCGCGGGCCGAACGGCGGGGGCGAGGCCCGGCTCCGGGCCATCGGCAGACATAACCTCCTCAATGCCCTGGCCGTGGTCGCCGTGGCGGAGCAGTGTGGCCTGGGCGGTGAGGCCATCCGCCGTGGCCTTGAGCGATTCGTGCCGGTGCATTCGCGCCTGCAGTTGCGGCAAGGCCCGGCCGGCAGCATAATTCTGGACGACAGTTACAACGCCAACCGGGTTTCGGTGCTGGCGGGGCTGGCGACCCTGGCGGACATTGCCGCCCCGCCGCATCGCCTGGCGATCCTCGGCGATATGTACGAGCTCGGCGACCATGCCGAGACCGAGCACCGCGCAGTCGGCGCGGCGGCTGCCCAGGCGGCGGATCGCCTGATCGCCTTTGGCAGCATGGCCCATTGGATCGCCGCCGCCGCGGCGGCGGCGGGCATGGCGCCGGACCGCATCACCTGCATTGCCGCGCCCGGCGATGCCGCGTTCCGAACGGAGCACGTGCCACCGCCGGACGTGGCGCCGAGCCGGCGGGCGCTGGCGGCGCAACTGCGGCGCGAACTAGCGCCCGGCGATGTGGTGCTGGTGAAAGCGGCACGCGGCATGCGTCTCGATTATCTGGTCGAGCTGCTGGCCGGCGAACACGAAGCGGAGTAGCGGCGGCATGCAAGCAAAGAAGCTCCGGGTGGTGGTGCTCTTCGGCGGACGTTCGGCGGAGCACGAGGTCTCCATCGAGTCGGCGCGCTCGGTCCTAGCGGCGCTCGACCCGCAACGCTCCGACGCGCTGCCCGTGGCGATCACGCCGTCCGGGCGCTGGCTCCCGCCGCAGCGTTCCCGCGCCCTGCTGGCCGGCGGCCCGG
>JAICXR010000550.1 GCA_025980355.1 Chloroflexota bacterium
GGGCGGCGCCGAGCAGGAGTGGCAGGCAACTCCGCACGAGGGCCGATAGGCGACCGTTGCCGCTCTCCGTCAGGATCAGATTGTCGCCGCCATCCAGTGCCATCCCTTGCGGGTCGTTCAGGCCGCTGAGCAGCGTGGCGCCGCCCCCGTTGCTGTTGATCTGTGTCACCCGACCGCCGGTCGTCCCCCGGCCCAGGTCGTTGACGAAGGAGGTGCCGTCCGCCGTGACCGCGACGTCGTCCGGCAGGTCCAGGACCGGGCCGAGCGGCTGGAGGGGCCCTTGGAGCGGCCCTCGCCAGAGCCGCCCGCCATATTCGTCGACGAGATACAACAGGCCGTTGCGAACGACCGCGTCGGTCGGGCGTTGCCAGCTTCCGGGCACCGGCGCCGTCGTCAGCGTATCCAGCCGCAGCAGGAGCATTCGCCCGTTGGCGCTGTCCGGCAGCAAGGCGACCGCGTGGCTATCGACGACGGCGCTCCCCAGGCCGTCGATGCCCTCCACGCCGCGCCGCACCGCCAACTGGAGGAGCGTACGCAGCCCCGCCGGCGCCGTCCATTCCAGCACGCGGTTCGATCCCTGGTCGGCGATCAGCAGGCTGGCCGGACCGGTTACCGCCAGCCCTTCGGGGATGGTCAGGTGCGACACGAGCACTCGCCGCGTGTTGTCGGCCAGCAGTTGGTCGACGGTGTTGTCCTTCAGGTTGCCGTAGAGCACGCTGCCATCGGGGGCCACGGCCACGTCGTCTGGCGTCCCGAGTCCCGTCGCCAGCGACGCCGCGGCGCCGATCGTCAGGTTGAGACTCCCTCCGCTCCCGTCGGGCCAGCGCACGAGCAGGGTGTGCTGGCCGAGTGCCTTCGCCGGGATGGGTAGCGTGATGGCCACGCTGCCATCCGGGAGGAGCGCTGACGTCAGTGCCGGTAGCCCGTCGGCGGAGATGGTGGGCAGGCGCGCGTTCCCGGAGGCACTCGGCGGCGGGAGCGCCAGCGCGAGTGTCGTCCCCGCTTGCAGGGCCAGTGTTGCCCCGTCCCACGCTGACCTGTTGGCAATCGCCGGTGCTGCCGTGGATGATGCCGGGGCGGCCGCTGTTGGCACGACGATCGCCGTTGGTACAGCGGTCGCCGTCGGCGTGACGGTCGGAACGGCGGTGGCGGATGGAACGGCGACCACGCCTGTCCCGACCGTGCCGGTTCTTGTGGCAACGCCCGCAATACTTGACGTAATGACGGCTGAAGTCGTGACAACGGCGGTTGGAGCGGGCGCCACGGTCGACGTCGCCGCAACCGTCCCCGGTGGGGCGATGGCGGCCGCTGTTGCCGATGGCGGCGACGCCGCGGATCGGCTGCTTCCCGTCGCCGGGACCGTGGCCGGTGGGCGCGTCGCGCAGGCCGTCAGTACGACGAGCAGTAGGCCGGCCAGCGTCCGGCATGGCAGACGCCGTCGCTGAATGGCGGTGCGGCGCTCACCCACCCGGCCGGGACCGCGCGCACTGGGGGCACGGACAGATCGCCCGCACATCTTCAAAACTGTAGATGCCGGTTTCGTGGCCGTCGGCCCAGCGGGGCTGGAGGGCGTAGCGGCCGACCAGTTGCAGGTCGACCAGTTGCTGCTCGGCCGCGGTCAGGGTGGTGGTCCTGGCCAGCACGCCGGGCCTGCCCATCTCCCCTCGGCAGTGGGCGCAGGGGCAAGCCCAGCGCAGTTGCTCAAAGGGATAGCGGCTCTGGTGGCCGTCCGCCCAGGTGATCTCCACCGTTTTCTGGCCGCTCTGCAGGATGATGGCGGTAGGCTCGTTGGGATCGGGAGCGTTCAGCACGTGGGTTGCATCGTAAGGAACCGATCTCTGTATTCTGAATATTGTGTTAGAAATTCGCCGTCTCCAGTGTACGAGATGGACGGCGGGTGGTATGCTAGGAGCGAATAGCAAACGGCCCCGTCTGTTTGTGAATCCGCGTCTCTGGAAGGTGTGCTTCCTCCGCTGCCAATGACGGCCACGGTATCGTACGCCAGTTCCAGCGACGTGATCTCTCGGGTGGCGAGCAATGACGCTCGCGCTTCAATGACGAAGGAAGGAACACCTCATGCGACCATTGCGCCTTGCCGGTGGACACCGCGCTCCCTCGGGCTCCTATCAGGAAGTCCACTCCGGCCA
>JAICXR010000410.1 GCA_025980355.1 Chloroflexota bacterium
CAACTCCCACGGCCGCGTCCGCGCCATCCGCCCGCCCCTCCTCTCTGCCGCCAAGGCACAGGATACCAGTTTCCGAATAAGCTCTTAGCGACGGCGATAACCTCGTCCAGCGTCGCGGCGGAGCGCCCATAGGCGATGTTGTCGCGGATTGTGCCGCTGAACAGCGTCGTCTCCTGGAGGACGATGCCGATCTGGGCGCGCAGGCTCTCCACGGTGACGTCGCGCACGTCGTGGCCGTCGACGAGCACCTGCCCCTCCGTCACGTCGTAGAAGCGCGGCAGCAGGTTGATGATCGTCGTCTTGCCGCTGCCCGTCGCCCCGAGCAGCGCCACCGTCTGCCCAGGCTCGGCGCGGAAGGAGACGTGGTTCAGCACCGGATCGCCCCCGGCATAGTAGCGGAAGGTGACGTCGGCGAACTTGACGCGCCCGCTGCTCTGCGCCAGGACCATCGCGCCGGGCTTGTCCTCGATCTCGTTGGTCGTGTCCAGGATCTCGAAGATGCGCTGGGCGGAGGCCGCCGCCTGGGACATCAGGTTAATAATGAAGCCGAGCTGGCCCAGCGGGAAGAAGACGTAGGCGAGGTAGAGACTGAACTTCTGCCACTCGCCCAGCGTGAAGGAGCCCTGGATGATCTGCCGTCCGCCGAAGTAGAGCACGACGGCCTGGCCGAGGTTGGCGATCAGGAAGATAATCGGGAAGAGGAAGGAGAAGGTGCGCGCCACGGTGATCTGCTGGGCCAGTAGGGAGTCCGCCGACTTGGCGAAGCGCACCTCCTCTTCCGGTTCGCGGGCGAAAGCCTTGACGACCTTCAGGCCGGCCATGTTCTCCTGCAAGATCGTGTTCAGGGCACTGATGCGAATCTGCACCTGCATGAACAGCGGCTGGCTGATCCGGCCGAAGATAAAGAAGACGAGAAAGGCGATCGGCAGGATCGGCAGGATCACGAGCGTCAGGGCGTGGTTGCTGAACCAGAGGACGATCAGCGTCACGACGAGCAGGAAGAAGGACTGGACGCTCATGATCAGCCCCTGGGCGATGAAGAGACGGACTTTCTCCACGTCGTCGGTGGCGCGGATCATGAGCTGGCCGGTCTGGTTGCGGTCGTGGTAGCTGAAGGACAGGCGCTGGACCTTCGTGAACAGCTCGTTGCGGAAGTCGTAGGCGACGTTCTGGGAGACGCGCTCGGAGTTGAACTGCTGGCCGAAGGAGAAGACGGCGCGGAAGGCGGCGAAGACGGTGATGGCGATCATCGTGCTGATCAGGGCCAGCGTCGCGCCGCTGGCGTCGGCTTGCAACTGCCCGACGGTCGTCTGCAGTTGCTGTGCCGCGGCGCCCTGCGCCGGCCCCGGCAGGCCGAGGACCTGCTGGGCGGCGTAGCCCCTGACGATGGCGTCGATGATGTTCTGGACCAACTGGGGCACTGCCAACTGCGCCGCGGTGGCGATAAACAGCGAGCCGTAGGCCAGCAGCGCCAGCCGCCGGTAGCGCCCGACGTAACGGATGGCGCGCCCAAGCAGCCGGAAGTTTGGGCGCGGCCGCGCCCCGCCCGGTCCGCCCGGCATCCCGCCCGGGGCCATCGTGCCGGCCCCATTGGCCCCGCCGGCAAGGCTGCCGGCCTGCCGTCGCCTCATTGGCCCCTCTCCCGTCTGCATCTCCGCATGGGCGCGCCGGACGTGACCGCTCTGGATCCTAGCTCAGCGAACACTCCCGGCTCACTATTTATCGTCATCGGAGCGCCTTTGACCGCAATCAGCAGTTAAGTGAGGACGGTAGTCACGTTGTGAATGACCAGCGTACCGTTGCCGGACGGCGCACGTCGGCACAAGCATAACAGCGCCTGTCAACTGCGACGGAATTGCTACCGGCACGCTGTGCTACACTCGGCGGCCGGCGTCCCTCGTTTGCATCAGGGTTGGCCTGTCGCTCGATATTGAACGGCAGGCAGCGAGGACGGCTTCGACGCGGCGATGGCGGCGCCGGTGATGGCGCGGTACGCTGCGAGGTTCGCGGGGCTGGGCCCGGCCGGCGACCCGGAGATGCGGCTGGCGGGGCGGACCTGGCGGCCGGCGTGATCCGGCGCTCCCGAGCGCGTGCCTACAGTGGATTGAGAGTGAGCAGGCGGGCGCCATGGACGATGGGCCACCGGCCGAGCGGGTCGTCTTCGATCTCCCGGGGCTCTACGCCGCCCTGGACGCCGAGCGACGCGCGCGGGCGCTTTCGTGGCAACAGCTGGCGCGCGAGCTTGGCGTCGCCGGGTCGACCATCCTCCGGACGGCTCGCGCTGGCGCCATGGAGGCCGACGGCGTGCTGGCGATGGTTCGCTGGCTGGGCGAGACGCCGGAGGCCTTCGTGCGACCGACAAGGGTCGCGTCGGCCGCCGGAGTGCCGCCTGGGCGGTGCGACGCCGCGGCGGTACACCGTCTCCTGGACGAGCGGCGACGCGGGCGCGGGCTGACGTGGCGGCAGGTCGCGGCAGAGCTCGGCGACGGGGTCGCGCCCGGGATGCTGACCAGGCTGGCGGGCGGCGGGCGGATGAGCATCCAGTTGCTGGTGGCGGCGGCCGCGTGGCTTGGCTGCCCCATCGACCGTCTCACGCGTGGGGCGCCTTGATGAGCGACCAAATAGGGGACCCAACGCGGCCGGGCTGAACTGCTCAGCGCTCCTGCTGCACGGCGGTGAACCCGGACCGGACGAGCGAATACAGTACAACGACCGCTGATCGCGCTTCCTTGAGCCGCGGGCCACGAGCCACGGCGCTGGCGAGGCCGGCGCGCCCGCCGGCCGTCCGGCGGCGGCCTCAGCGCCGGAACGACGACGAGCCGTCACGCCAGCAGGTAGTAGACCTCGGTCCAAGTCTCGCCGGGGTCGTCGCGATGCGGCCCGTAGACCTCCCACCGCGGGCCGGCCGGCCGCCGGCCCTGGGCGGCGCACCAGTCGAGCACCGCCCGATGGGCCGACCCGAGCTCCGCATACGGCCCGCGGTGGACGGTCACCGCCGCCTGCCCGGCGGGCAGGGTTGACGGCGCCACCCTGCCGGTGAGCGGGCAGGGCCGGAGCAGCTCGACGCCGACCTCGACGCGGGGCTGGTCGTCCAGGTACAGCATGACGTTGCGGCAGCCTCGGGTGATTCCGTTCGCGCGCAGGCACGCCCACACCTCGTCGAGCAGCTGCCGCCACAGCGTCGGGAACTCCTGCCAGGTCGTGGTCACGGCGACCACCGCCGTCGGACGGGCCGCGACGTCCGCGACGGCCACCTCGTAGCCCAATATGCCCTCCCTCCGACCCACCGCCGACGCTCGACGCTTGGCCCGTCGCTCAAGGCGGCCGCTCGGGCGACCTCGTGGTGCGCCAGGCGCCCCCGGTGCGAATTGATTGCACGGCCGGCGTCGGCGCCTCGAAGTCGGCCTGATGCAGTGTAACGGGCAGCGGTAACCCGC
>JAICXR010000002.1 GCA_025980355.1 Chloroflexota bacterium
GGCGGAGATTTCCACGATCGCGTTGTTGGCATCGTACTTCCCGCCCAGCAGGAGGTCGAACTCCATGCGGTCAAGCCGCCGGCCGAGCTCCTGGGCCTGCCGCTCGATCTCCGCCGTGAACTCCGGATCGTCCTCGGCCAGCGACAGCAACTCCTGTAACTCCGCGATCTCCCGTTCGATCCGTTGCCAGCGACCGACCTGATCTCTCAGTACTGTGAGCTGTTGATTCGTGGCCTGGGCGAGGCGTGAATCGTCCCAGAAGCCGGGCGCGGCGGCCTGTGCGTCGAGCTCCGCGATGCGCTGGATCTTGCCAGGCAAGTCAAAGACGCACCTGCATCTGGGCGGTGCGGTGCGCCAGCTCAGCCAGGACGTCGGAAAGAGCGGACATAGGACTTTATACTCAATTCACTTCACCAGGAGACGGCCAAAGGAGACCGGCGTTCAGGGGAACGCGCCTACCATTGACGCTCACTATACCACTGGCGCTGGTGAGCCCGAACCGTTTTGCTGTTCGCCCCACAGTACGACGAGCCGACCCAACAGCGCCCCCTCTTCCTCGGCGGCGACCGTCCGCGGATCGAGCAAGAGCGCCTCGTGGTGGATTCGCCCGATAATGGCCGGATTACCGGTACGCAGCGCGCGCGCCAGCGTCTCGACAGCCGGGGGGGAGAGCTGCACCAATGCGGTCGGCAGGGTCTCGCCGGGCAGCGAGCCGCCGCCTACGGTCGACTCGCCGGCCACGACCCGCGCCGGGACGCCGGCCTCCCGTAGGCGCTCGGTCCAGGCGGCTGCCTGGTCGGCGATCTCGTCCGGCCGGCGAAGTAACATACGCCAGATCGGCAGGGCGTCGGTCGCTTCGTCCAGCAGGTAGTGTCGCAGTGTCGCTTCCAGGGCGGCCAGGCCGAGCTTATCCAGGCGCACGGCACGGGCCAGCGGGTGCTGCGCCAGCAGGGCGAGGAGGTCGGCCCGGCCGGCAAGCAGACCGGACTGCGGGCCGCCCAGGAGCTTGTCGCCCGAGAAGCAGACCAGGTCGGCGCCCGCCGCGACGCTCTCTTGCACCGTGGGCTCATGGGCGATGCCGGCGATCGCCGTGTCCAGCAAGGCGCCGCTCCCCAGGTCGTCGATCAAGAGGACGCCATGTCGATGGGCCAGCTCCGCCAGCTCGGCCAGGTCCGGCTGATGGGTGAAACCTTGCTGCACGAAGTTGCTCGGATGGACGCGTAGGATAGCGGCGGTGGCGGGCGTGATCGCGGCCGCGAAGTCGCGGCCATAGGTGCGGTTGGTGGTGCCAACTTCGACCAGGTGGGCGCCGCTTTGCCGCAACACGTCGGGGATCCGGAAGCCGCCGCCGATCTCCACCAACTGGCCGCGCGAGACCAGCACATCCTTCCCGGCGGCGAGCCCGGCCAGGGAGAGCAAGACGGCCGAGGCGTTATTATTGACGGCGAAACCCGCCGCCGCACCGGTGACGGCGGGAATCAGGTGAGCGATGCCTGCCTGCCGGCTGCCGCGCGCGCCCCGCTCGAGATCATATTCCAGGTTGCTGTAACCGGCCGCGACCAGCGTCATCGCTTCCAGGGCCGCCGCGGAGAGCGGCGCCCGCCCGAGGTTGGTCTGCAAGATCACGCCGCTGGCATTGATGAGAGGGCGCAAGTACGGGGCGCGCTCGGCCGCGGCCAGCGCCAGCAGGCGCTCGGCCAGCGCCTCGGCGGTCGGCGCCGGCCGCCCCTGGCCGAGGGCGGCGCGCGCCTCGCCCAGCGCCTGCCGTGCGGCGGTCACCAATCGGGCCTGGCTTCCCGCACCGCGGTCGGCCTGGACGCGCGGGTGGCGCAGGAGGGCGTCCACCGACGGAAGGTCGCGGTACGTCGCCATCAGCGGGCGACGTCGCTGCGCCGAGGCCCGACCGCGGCGCGTATGGCGGCCAGCTCCTCGTCCGTGAGTGGGTAGTCCGAACCGCCCTCGGTCACCGCCTTCGCATAGACGCGCGTCTCGGCACGGGAGTGGAGGGCGGTCACGAGGACGCCGGACCCTTCGTCGTCCAGCAGGGCGATCACGAAGCTCTGATCCCCGCCGGTGTCGCGGAACGGATTGAAGCGCACGACGTTGATGTGCTGAATCGCTCCGGCGAGGCGCCGTTCGATATCGACCGAACGCCGCTCCAGGTCGCTCGCACGGTCGTCAACGTGGCGAACGTGGAGTTCCTGCTCCCGTAGCACCTGGTCCAGGCCGTGGAGGCCGCCGTTGCTCAGCGCTTGGGAGGCGAGGCGCACCTGGTCGACCTGGCGCGATAGGCGAAGCAGAGCGGCCAGCGCGCCGCAGGCGAGGAGCAAGGCGATCGCCAGGCCGATCACAAGGCCGACCATGAGCGTTTGACTTACCGTAACCACGCGCTGTCCTGCTGCCACGACCGACTAAGCCGCCCGACGACGCGATCTGCCTTTGTCGTGTGTATCCCACCTTCCGAGTATACGCAACCGGGAGGCGATGCTCAACGGCCACCGTTGCCGGTGACCCTCCGGCCGGCGGCCCACTGCCGCAGCCCCGCCGGTCCGCAGTATACGGCAGTGCGCCCTAAACGAAGGCTTGCCACGTTCACCTGACGGTAAGCATGCGACGCTCCGTAAGCAATGTTGTAACGGCCAACCGATACGGTGCTGCGGGCGAGCGTAAGGAGGGTCATCAATGATCGAAACCGGTATGTCCGTGGTTGGGCGAGACGGCAAGCGAATCGGTTACGTCGCTCGCGTCATTGACGGCCGCCCCCCGCTCCCTCCCGGTCTGCTCGTCGCCCTCCGCCGCCGCCTCGGCCGGCGGCGCCGGTCGATCATGCTCACGTCGTTCGACGTCCGCGACGTTCGCGACGGCAGCCTGATCTTGCGCCTCACCCGTTGGGACGCCAACAATCGGTGGGAGCGGACCGCGGGACGCGGCTAACGTCGCAGTCGCGACTCCGTTCGCGTGTCTATGCCAGACCGGCAATCACCTTCGTTTGCTGCAAGGCGGTATCGGCGTCGCCCTTCGGGCGGTACTCCAGGCCGATGTAGCCGGCATAGCCGAGGGCGTCGATCACCTTGAGCACGTTTCCGTAGTTGATCTCGCCGGTGCCCGGCTCGTTGCGCCCGGGATTGTCGGCAATGTGGAAATGGCCAATCTTCTTGAAGTACGCCGTGATGTTGTTGATCAGGTTGCCCTCGGTGATCTGCTGGTGATAGACGTCGAAGAGCACGGTAATCGCCGGGCTCCCCACTTCGTCGATGATCTGGAAGCTCTCTTCGGACGTGGAGAGGTAGTAGCCTTTATGATTGATGAGCACATTCAGCGGCTCCACGACGATCGTGATGCCGTTCTGCTGCGCACGCGGCGCCAGGGCCTGGAGCGCGCCGACGATCGCCGCGTGCTGCTCTTCCCGCGCCACCGCTGGCAGTTGCTGGCCGACGGTGACGATCACGGTGCGGCAATCCAAGGTATCGGCCGCCGCCAGGACGCCGTCGAAATGCTGGAGGAAAGCCTGGTGGTTTTGGGGATCGACGATGGCGCCGGGGCTGCCGTAGGCGAAGCTGGAGACCTCAAGGCGGTGTTCGGCCTTGGCCCTGGCGATGGCCGGCAGGTCCTTGTTCGTCCAGCTCCAGAACTCGAAGGCGGGCAACCCCATGGCGGCAACGCGCGCGATGCGTTCCTCGATCGGCAATTCCCGGTAGATCATCTCGATACAGGCGGATAGACGGATCACACTTTCTCCTCGTTGCTGCACAGGCGTCCGGTCGGTGTACGCTCCTGATGCGCCGGCCCGGTCGCTGTCCGGACGTTCGCAATGTCTTATCATGGTCGACAGCGCCGGTGGAGAGTATAGGCCGCCGCGTCGCGTGGACGCATCGGGCGGGCGTTGGTACGGCGAGCAACCTGCAAAGCCTTTTGCGGCGAGCAACGACGGCGATAGATAGTAAGAGAACGCGTATGGCGATCCGCCTTTCCCGCCGCCAGGCCCTGGTCGCCGCCAGCACGTTGTTGCTGGCCGGCTGCGGGGGCGCCCCGACCGGCGGCAGCGGAGGCGGCCCCGGTGAGGTCGTCCTCTGGTATGAAACGGGCCTGCCGATCGCCGATACGCTGACCAGCCTGGTTGCCCGCTACAACGCGACCAAACCGGCGACGCCGGTCGTTGCCCAGCCCCAGCCGGACCTGTCGGTGAAGTTATTGGTGGTCATCGGCGCCCACGATGCCCCGAATATCGTCATCTATCCCCGCTCCCGCGCCTGGGAACTGGTCAGTCGGGGCGTCGCCTTCCCCCTGACCGACTTCGCCCGGCGCGATGGCGTCACCGCGGACGCCTTCAGTCCGGGATTCTGGGCCGGCGGCGTCCTCAAGAACCAGCTCTGGGGCCTGCCTCTGGGTGCGGACGCCAACATCCTCGCCTATAACGCCAAGCTGCTGGCCGAGGCCAAGGTCCAGCCGGCGCCGTACTGGTCCACCTCCGCCTTCCTCGCGGCCTGCGCGGCGCTGGTCAAGCGGGACAGCAGCGGCCATCTGATCCAGACCGGCGCCATCTTCGACCCGAGCGTGCCCTTCGCCGTGTGGCTCTGGCAGCAGGGCGCCGATATCCTGTCGGCGGACCTGAAGACGCCCGCCTTCAACAACGCCGCCGGTCTCAAAGCCTTGAACTGGCTCCTCGCCAGCCAGCAAACGAACGGCGGTGCCCCGGAGATTGGCCGGCTTGTCAGCCTCACCACGCTGACCGGAGGGATCAACGGCGTCTTCAATCACGCCAAGCTCGGCACCATGCCGTCCACGTTCAGCGGCTTCTATCGCCTGAAGGCGCAAACGCCGCAGGTCGCCATGCACGCCGCCACCCTGCCGACCATCGACGGCGGCCAGCCCGCCACGGCGTCCGACATCATCTACGCCTTCTCGCCCCAGCAAGCGACGGCGCCGAATCCGGAAGGGACCTGGCAGTTCATCAGGTGGCTGGCGACCGACGCGGACGCCCAGAACGCGATGTTCGGCGGCGGAATCATCCCGGCGCTCCTGACGGCCCAGCGCAGTCCCGCCATCGCGAGCGACCCTGACGCCCAGGTGATGCTCCAGGCCCTCAAGGTCGCGCGCACGCCCCAGGACGCCCTGTGGGAGCCGGAGGTCGCCTCTAGCCTGCAGCAGGAGGTGCAGAAGGCGCTCAACGGCCAGGCAACGGCGCAGCAGGCCCTCACCGATGCCAGTAACCAGGGGCTGAAAACGATCCAGGCCGATATGAAGCTAGGGGAGTGACGCCGCGATGACGACGGCGATTCTCGGCGCCGGCGCGCTCGGCCTGACCCTCGCGTACCGCTTGGCGCAAGCCGGACAGGCGGTGGAGGTGTTCGAGCGGGGAGGCGAGCCGGGCGGCCTGGCGGCGGGCTTTTGCGTCGGCGGCACGTACCTGGAGAAGTTCTACCACCACCTCTTCGGCACCGACCGCGCGGCCATCGCCCTCATCCAGGAGATGGGTCTGGGCGAACGGCTGCTCTGGCTGCGCCCGCAGTCCAGCATCCTCTACCGGGGCGGCATGTATCCGATGGATTCCGTCGGCGCGGTGCTTCGCTTCCCGCCACTGGCGCTGCCGGACCGTCTGCGGCTGGGCGCGGCGACCGCCTACCTCAAACTGGAGCGCGACTATCGCCGCCTGGAGCACGTCACGGCGAGCGCCTGGCTACGCCGCTGGATGGGGCCCGAGCCCTACCGCGTCGTCTGGGAGCCCCTCCTACGTTCCAAGTTCGGCCTCCACGCCGACGAGATCCTGATGTCCTGGATGTGGGCGCGCCTGCACTACCGCACCACGAAGCTGGGCTACCTGCGCGGTGGCTTCCAGTTGCTGTACGAGCGGCTGGTCGAGGCGATTCAGGAGCGCGGCGGTCGCTTATACTTCGGCGAGACGGTCCGGGGAGTCACGCCCCGCGCCGGCGGTGGCTTTGATCTCCAGACCGACGCCCGGCGAACGGCGTACGACGCGGTCGTCTCCACCGCGCCGACGCGGCTGACGTTCCAATTGGCGCCCGATCTGCCGGCGGATTTCCGACAGCGGTATGCTCCGGGCCTCGCCTATGGCGCCCACTGCGTCGTGCTGGAATTGGACCGCCAATTGATGCAGCCGTACTGGCTCTGCATCAATGACCCCGGCTTTCCCTTCCTCGCGGCGGTGGAGCACACCAACCTGATGCCGCCGGCCGACTATGGCGGTGCGCACCTGCTCTACCTGGGCAACTACCTACCGCCGGATGACCCGCTCTTTCGCCGCAGCGACGCCGACGTCGTTGCGGAGTTTACCGCCGCCCTGCCGCGGCTCAACCCGACGTTCGACCGGAGTTGGGTCAGGGCCGCCCACGTCTTCAAGGCCCCCTATGCCCAGCCCATCGTCACCGCCGGCTATCGCGAGCACTCGCCGCCCCATCGCACGCCACTGTCCCGCTTCTACATGGCCAATATGTTCCAGGTCTACCCGCAGGACCGCGGCCAGAACTACAGCATCGCCATGGCCAACCGGGTGGCGAGGATGGTGCTGGAGGATCAGCGGGGATCGGGTCCCTCCTCGTCAAATCCCAGCGCCTCGCGTACCAAATACAGCGGGCGGCCCTTCACCTCGTCGTAGATGCGGCCCAGGTACTCGCCGATCACGCCGAGGAAGATTAGCTGGATGCCGCCCAGGAAGAGGACGGCGACGAGGGTGGTGGCCTGGCCGGCGACGGTCCTGTTGGTCAGTCGCAAGATGATCGTGAGGATGATGCCGAGGACGCTCAGGCCGGCGATGGAAAAGCCGAAGGACGTGGCGAGTTGTAACGGCAGGTAGGAGAAGCTGGTCATGGCGTCGATGGCAAGCTTCAGCATCTTGCGCAAGGGGTAGCTGGTGCTGCCGGCGTAGCGTTCCTGACGGACGTAGGGAACGCCGGTCTGGCGGTACCCGATCCAGGAGGAGAGGCCGCGCATAAAGCGGTGGTGCTCGCGCAAGCCGCGCATCGCCATCGCCGCCCGCCGGTCCATGAGCCGGAAGTCGCCGGTATCGTGGGGGATGTCGACGGCGGCGATCCGCGATAACAGGCGGTAGAAGAGCTTGGCCGTCGCCAGCTTAAATCGGGTCTCGCCCTTGCGGCCGGTCCGCACCGCGTACACCACTTCGTAGCCGCCCTTCCAGGCCGCCACCAGATCGGGGATGACCTCCGGCGGGTCCTGCAAGTCGGAGTCGATCACGATCACCGCATCCCCTTTGGCGGCGTCGATGCCGGCGCTGATGGCGATCTGGTGGCCGAAATTGCGAGAGAAGCTCAAGACCTTGACGCGCGGGTCCTCCGCGCGGAGGCAACGCATCGTCTCCAGCGAGCTGTCCCGGCTGCCGTCGTCGACCAGGATCAGCTCATACGGATCGCCCAACTCGCCCATCGCGGCGGTGACACGCCGGTAAAAATGCGGAAGTGTGGCGCTCTCGTTGTAGACGGGGGCGACCACGGAATAGGTCATGCCTGCTCCTTCGCGGCGGGCCGGTACACTGGACTACTCTCTATTGTCGCGCATGCGCTTCCCCTTCGGACGGCATGGCGGACGCAGTTTTCACGGTGGGCGAGCAGCGGGCGGCAAGGCGATGAAGTTGGGTCGGTTCCGGTCGGCCGGTCAGTGGTTCGGCCTGCTCGTAAGCGCCGTCCTGCTGGTCCTCATTGTCCGCAAAGCGCAGGACCTGCCCGCCGCCGGTCAGGCGATCCGGGATGCCGACGGCCGCTGGTTGCTGGCCGGCGCCATGCTCTACCTGCTGACGTTCTTGCCGCGCGGCATGCGCTGGGGGCGCTTGCTCGCCGGTGTCCGCACGATCCCCCTGCGGCACCTCACCGAAGTCGAAGCGATCGGCTTCATGGCCAACAACGTCCTGCCCTTCCGGCTCGGCGAGGTGGTACGGGCCTATACGATCGGGCGCAAGGCGAAGCTGCCCGTGACCACGGCCTTCGCCACGATCGTCATGGAACGCCTCTGCGACGGGCTGGCCCTGGTGCTCACGCTGGCGGTCATCTCCCTCTTCTACCCGTTCCCGGACTGGGTGAAGCGCGGCGGCGGCCTGGCCGCGCTCCTCTTCCTGGGCGCCGCCGTCTTCCTCGCCCTGCTGGCCTACCGGCGCGACGCCGCACGCTCCCTGGTCGCCGTGTGTACCCGGCCCGTGCCGGCTCCCCTCGCCGGCAAGATCGCCACGCTGCTGGACCAGTTCGACCGCGGACTGCACCTCCTGCGCAGTCCGCTCGACGCGGCGATGGTGGCGGCGCTCTCGGCGCTGATCTGGGTGGTCGAGTTCGGCGTCTATCTCTGCGTGCTGGCCGCCTTCGCCGGCCCGATCCAGCAGGCGCTGGGCCGGCCGATTCCCCTTCACGACGCCCTCTTGTTGATGATTCTGGTGAACTTCGGCAGCATCATCCCGTCGGGGCCGGCCTACGTCGGCACCTTCCAGGCGGTGGCGATCGCCGTGCTCACCGGCGTGAGCCACCTCAGCGAACCGGTCGCCTTCAGCTATTCCTGGGTGCTGTGGGCCACCATGGTCGTCCCCATCGTCGCCGTCGGCTTTATCTGCCTGGCCGCCGAACAGGTGAGCCTGGGAAGCCTGGTGCGGGTGCGGGGCGATGAGGTGCGCTGGCAAGCGGAGCGAGACCGTTGATGATCCGGGCGGAGGTCGTGCACCCTCCGTCGACCGGAAACCCAACCGCCACGACCGACCGGGTGGCTCCGGTTAGGCGTTCCTGCGGCACCCGAAGCGGACTACTTACCGCTGCTTCGTTCCCGACCTGACGGGGTTCGCAGTGCTTCGCCGCGCAGGGCCCGTCCATCAACGCCAGACCAATCGGTCAGAATCGGCAGGCTCACGGCCTCGGGAGGGGATTCCACCCCGCCTTATGGTGGATTGCGGGTACAAGGTACCACCAGCACCCCGTGTAGCACGACCACACTAAGCTTACCACGCCGCCGCGCTATTCCCAAATCCCGCCGGACCGGTACACTGCGCCGTCGGAGACAGGAGGTCGCGTGGCCAACGAGCAGCAGTTTAAACTGAAGACGCGCTACATCGCCACGCGCGGCGTGCGGGAATATCGCGAGACCATCCCCAGCGTCGTCGGCGCGGACGACGTCGTGCTGGAAATCGGCTGCGAATGGGGCACGACCACGGTCCTGCTGGCCCGGCAGTGCCGAGAAGTGATCGGCACGGACGTGAGCCCCGATTGCATTGCCCGCGCCCGCCAGATGCACCCGGATCTCCATTTCGAGGTACTCGACGCCTTCGACGTGCGGGCGGCGCTGGCGCTGGGGCGGCCGTTCACCAAGGTGTACGTCGACCTCTCCGGCTTCTCCAGCTACCGGGCCTTACTCGACGTCATCGCCCTGCTCACCATGTACGCCACCGTGCTGCGCCCGGACGCCATCGTCGTCAAGAGCGGCGCCCTCAAGCAGTTCGCCGCCTACTGCAGCGCCTGGCGCTCGCCGGAGAGATAATGGGACGGCGACTGCTGGCAGGTGGACGGGGCGGCGACTGCGGTCTGCCGCCAAGCTAACGACGACTGCAGTCGGGATGCATTGCGACGGCAGTCGCCCCCCGCACTTGGCGGCAGACCGCAGTCGCCGCCCCGTCCTATCTGGTACCCTTACGGTGCTTCGTGGCGCCGCACGCCATTTCCGGCGCCCCTTCAAGCGCTGAGTCCGATGTTCGTTGCCGCCGCCCGGATCACCATTCATCTCCCCTATAGCCATTCCTTGAAAGACAAGCGCCAGACGGTGCGCTCGCTCATCTCCCACCTCCACCAGACCGGCAACCTCGCCGCGGCGGAGGTGGACACGCAGGATAAGTGGCAACTGGTCACGCTCGGCGTTGCCAGCCTCTCGAACGACGGCCGGCACGCCGACGCGCTCGTGGCCGGCGCGCTGAACGTCGTCGAGCGTTACCTAACGGAGGGGATCGTCACCGATATCCAGACGGAGATCGTCAGCGTGTTGTGATGCCGGGGAGCGAGCGGAGGGGGTGGGATTTGAACCCACGATGCCCTTACGGGCATACCGACTTTCCAGGTCGGCGCCATAGGCCAACTAGGCGACCCCTCCGGGGGCAGCGGAGAGGGAGGGATTTGAACCCCCGGTACCTTTCGGCACACCGCTTTTCGAGAGCGGCACCATAAACCACTCGGACACCTCTCCCCTGGGACTGTACCATGTGTGGTATGGTGATTTTACCGCGACATTCACCCTGGCAGCGCGGTAATCGCGTGCGTGGAGTAGCCAATGGCGTTCGTAGCGGTGGCAATGAGCGGCGGCGTGGATAGCGCCGTGGCGGCGGCGCTGCTGGCCCGCGAAGGCCATACCGTCGTCGGCCTGACGTTACGCCTGTGGAGCGAGGAGCACGGGCCGGAAGCGACGCGCGAGAATCGCTGCTGCTCGCTAGAATCGATCCAGGATGCGCGCCGGGTCTGCGACGACCTGGACGCGCCGCATTATGTCCTGAACGTGGAAGCGCGCTTCAAGGAGCAGATCGTCGACAGCTTTGTCAGCGAATATGTCGCCGGGCACACCCCGAACCCGTGCGTGCGCTGCAACCAGTACATCAAGTTCGATGCGTTGCTCTCGCGTGCACTCGCCCTCGGCGTGGATTACCTGGCCACCGGCCATTACGCCCGGCTGGAGCGACCGGAGGGGGGGCCGGTGCGGCTGCTGCGCGCCGTCGACCGCCCCAAGGACCAGTCGTACGCGCTATGCCGGCTCAACCAGACGCAGCTCCGGCACAGCCTCTTCCCGCTCGGCGGCTACACCAAGAAGGAGGTACGGGAGCTCGCCCGTGCGTTCGGCATCGAGATCGCCGCCAAGCCGGAGAGCCAGGAACTATGCTTCGTCACCAGCGGCACCTATCGGGAGTTCCTGCGCCGCCAGATGCCGGAGAAGGTGACTCCGGGCGACATCCGCCACGTCGATGGCCGGCTGCTGGGCCGCCACACCGGCCTTATCGACTACACGGTCGGCCAGCGCAAGGGTCTGGGGATTGCCGGCCCCCGACCGCTCTTCGTCACGGAGATGGATGTCGCGACCAACACCGTGGTCGTTGGCGAGGTGGAATATCTGGAGCGCCAGGAGTTTCGGGCCGGCAATATGCACTACACCGCCGGCGCCGCGCCGGCCGGCCCGCTGCCGGTGACGATCCAGGTCCGGGCCCACGCCACCGAGCAGGCGGGCCTCCTGGAACCGCTCGCCGCCGGCGCCGCGCGTATCCGCCTGGAGCGCCCGCTGCGCGGCGTGGCGCCCGGCCAGGCCGTCGTGCTCTACCAGGGCGACGCGGTGGTCGGCGCGGGCGACCTGGCCGCTTGAGCGGGCGGGATGTTGCAACCGCCCGCCATCATTATCAGCGTCTTCCTGGCGACGATTTATGCCCTCGCCTACGCTCTGGTGATCGGCAAGACCGGTAACCGCCTCTGGTGGTACTGGGCCTTTGCGGTCGCCGGCTTCTTCCTCGGCTTCCTCCTCACCGCCCATGGCCACCTCGTCGATGTCGGCCTCGGTCAGGTCCCCGTCGTGGAAAGCTCCCTCGCCTCCCTGGCGATGCTGATCCTCGCCACCATCTTGCGCCGCTGATGCCGCTCATCACGTTCAGTTCGGACTTTGGCTTGAGCGATGTGTATGTAGGTGTCGTGCACGGCGTGATCGCCGGCATCGCCCCGCAGACGCCGGTCATCGACCTCACGCACGGCATCCCGCCCCAGGACGTTCGGGCTGGCGCGCTGGCCCTCTATGCCGGCTGCCGGCACTTCCCGGCCGGGACGATCCACCTGGCCGTCGTGGACCCCGGCGTCGGCACCGAGCGGCGGGCGTTGTTGCTGCGCAGCGCCGAGTACTGGTACGTCGGACCGGACAACGGCCTGTTCGGCTTGACCGCACCGCTCGCGTCCCTGCTCGGCTGCTGGGAACTGACGAACGCCCGGTACCACCTTCCCTCGGCATCCGCCACCTTTCACGGTCGGGATATCTTCGCGCCGGTGGCCGCCCACCTGGCCAACGGCACCCCGCCCGACGAGCTGGGCACGCCGGCTGCGCCGCCGCTGGAGTTGCCGGACCTGTCCCTGCGCGACGTCGGACCCGGCGACACGGTGGGCGCCGTGCTGGCCATCGACCATTTCGGCAACCTGGTGACGAACCTCCGCGCGCCGCAGGATTGGGCGACACGCACCCAGGGAAGGCAGATCAGCGCCTGGTTGGATGGACTGCCGCTCCGGTCGGTACGGACCTACGGGGAAGCGGCGTCGGCGTCGCGCTCCGACGACGAGCGGCCGGAACTGCTCTTGTTAGCCGGCAGCGCGGGGCTGCTGGAAGTTGCCGTGGCCAACGGGAGCGCGGCAAAGGCGAGCGGGCTGGGCGTCGGGGCGGCCGTGCGCGTGGTCATGGCGTAAGACGCCGCACCTCGGCTGGCGAAAAAATTCGCGCCTGCGGACGGGCGAAGTCCGCCTGCGCGGACTGGGGACCAACCCGCGGAGGCGGGTATCGCCAGCTTAGGCGCGACTTCAGTCGCCAGCCGGTCCTCGACGAACCCTTACGAGAGCCGCCCCGCTGTCGCCTGCAGTTGCCCGATGATCTTTTGCACGGCCGGCTGAAGCGCCGGCTGCTGCTTGGCCGTCACCTGCAAGGCGTCCACTGCCGCCGTGAGTTCCTGTTTGGCCTCGCCCACCGCCGTCTCGCGATCCTGACCCTGCAAGCGCTGGCCGTTGGGGTCGGTCAGGTAGGCCGGCGCCGCCGCAATTGCCTGATCGTACGCCGTTTGCGCCCCCGCGCTGTCACCGCTGGTGAGCTTCGTGAGGCCAACGTTCGTCAGCACGAGGAGCGATGTCGGATTGATCGTGAGGGCCGCGGCGTAGAGGCGCGCGGCGGCCTGGGTATCGCCCGCCCACAGGGCGGCCCCGCCGAGGTCGTTATCGGCGTCGATCAGTTGGGAGCCGAGCGTACTCTGATCGGTCGCCGGTAATGCTGCCAGGTAGCCTTCCAGCAGCGGGAGCGCCGCCTTGACGCCCGTCCGTGCCTGGGTGTTGTCCCGCGCCAGCGCCAGCAGGTCGTCTGCCATCGACCGAAAATGCAGCAGGCGCGTGGCGTCCGGTTGTCCTTGGAGCTTGTCAAGGGCGCTTTTGTAGGCTTGCTGCGCTTCGTCGGCCTTGCCCTGGGCGAGGAGCATCACGGCGAGGTTTGCTGGGCCCAGGTAGGAATCGGGAGCCATCTGCGCGAAATGCTCGGTCGTTGCGAGGGCGGTAGCGGTATCGCCGTTGCGGTATTGGGCCCAGCCCAGGTCGGCGAACCCGTCCGGGTCGCGGGGGAAATTGGCGGTGTAGGCCGTCAGCAGGCTCACCGCCGATGCCACATCGCCCTTTTGCAAGGCCTGGTCTCCCTGTTGGAACCCTTGCGTCCCCTGGCAGACCGGGCGCGTGGCGAAGTCCGTGGCGCTGGACGAGGCTGCCACCACCTGTTTCATCAGCGTGAGCCATTGGGTTTCCGCGGCGGTGGCGGCCGTGGCGTCCTGGTTGGCGAGCGCCTGGTTGCCGGCGTTTGACGCCGGCACTTTGGCCGTCGTGAGGGCGGTGAACAGGTTCAAGTAGACGGTCGCGGCGCTGTATTGCTCGTCGCTGGTCGCGGGCGGGTTGGACGCCACCAGCTTCGCCGCGGCCTCCGCGAACTGGACGGCCTGCTCGCTTGCCGCCGCGGCGTCCGGCGCCTTGTCCTCCGTGCGGACCCAGAATTGATCATTCCAGAGCTCCGACAGCAGCACATCCGCCTCGGCCCGCTCCAGCGGACTCGCGGTGCGCCCTTCGCTGAGGACCTGGGTCGCGTCGGTCACGGCGCGTTGCCAGAGCGCCGGATACTGGTCGGCGATGCCCGGCAGCTTCGACGTGCCCGGGACGTACTGCAGCGTATACACCAGCGATTCGGACAGGTGGCTCAGTCGCGCCTTGTACAGCAGGGGAGTCGCCGACTGGGGCTGAAGCTCTTCCGCCCAGCGTGTCACATATGGGCGCAGCGCGTTGTACCCGTCCAGCGCCGCCGTGATGTGGACGGGGTCGCGCTTCCAGGCGGCCTGCTGGAGGAGGAAGGTCAGCGCATCGCCGTACTCGGCGGACCAGAGGTCCCCGCCCGGCTGCGCCAGGAACGGCCAGGCCGTTATGTCCATGGCGTCGGAAAGATAGCCCTGGAGCGCTTCGACATTGTTCGGATCGGCGGCCAGGATCGTGTCGACCGTCTGCTTCTCCGCGCCCAGATAGCCGGGGTCTTCCAGGCTCGCCGAGAGCGCCTGGAAGAGGCGCTTGGACTGCAACTCCGGCAGGTTAGTGGGGTCCAACTGCAACACGGCGTTGAGTTGCTGCGCCACCTCCGTGATGTCGCCGGGGAGGCGTTCGTTGGAACGCAGGTAGGCCAGGCGTTCGGCCAGTTGGTGGGCCACGATGTCGTTGGGGTTCTGGCCGAGCAGTGTGGCGATTTCCTGGGCCGCGCCGCTGCAATCGCCGGTGCGATACTGCATCCAGACGGCGCTCTCCTGGGCGGAACGGTCGGATGAGGCTTGCAATGCCTTCGCTTCCGTCTGGGCGTGTCCACTCCAGCGCGTGGTGGCATCCTGGTCTTTGCGGTAGAGGGCAACGTCCATCAAGCCGAGGTAGACGGCGCCGTAGGTGCTGTGGAACTGGCGGGCAATCGCCGGGTCGCTGAGTGCCGTCTGGTCGTTATCCAGCGGTGCGCGCAACGCCACCGCCTTTTGCAGCAGGGCCTCGGCCTGGTCCGCCTGCTGCTGGTCGAAGAGCAGCGTGGCTTGCTGGGCGTAGGCCCCCGCCAGCAGCAGGCGGTCCTGCACCGGAAGGGGCTTCTCCGCTTCCCACAGCGCGATCGCCTGCTGGTAGGCGGCCGCCGCGGCGGCATCCTGGCCGAGGACGTAGTAGGTATGGCCGAGATAGAGTTCAACGATGGCGTCCGAAGAGCTACGGCTGCCTTCCGCCGGCAGGGCGGCCTGTAGGTGGGCAATCGCGGGGAGGTAGCGATCCTGGTCATAGAGCAGGATGCCGGCCGTCGCTTCCATCACCTTGCTGACGTCATCCGCTTCCACCCGAGGGACTTCCACGCCCTCTTTCTCGCGATAGCCGACGGAGTTCACCTGGCCGCCGGCGTCGCGTTGCGCCAGGGGCACCTGGACGCCGATACTCGGGTTCGCGAACACGACGTAGGCGACGTGGTGGGTGGTCGTCGCGTCCGGCAGCGGGGCGGCCAGGCCGGGGCCGCGCGTGTGGGCCGTGGGGGGCGCCGCGACGGTATCCGTTTCGTCGCGATAGATGACGACGGCGTCCGCGCCGATCCGTCGGGCCAGCGCCCGCGCCTGGTCGATATCCGAGGCGTCGAAGGTGACCGGTAGCTCCCGCATCGCCAGGACGTTGGCGTGGCCCAGTTGCTTCAGGTCGTCGGCCAGGCGGTCCTGGGCCACGGTACTGCCGAGCTGGCGGGTGAAGGCGATGCCGATCTGGCCGGTCGGCACCGGCAACGCCACGCGCCAGAGGTATTGCTGGTAGCCGTACGCGCCCAACAGGAGCACGCTCACCATGCCCAGCGAACTCACCATCTTGAGACCGAGGAGTTTCTCTTCGGCCAGTTGGACGAGGAGCGATTTCGCCGCCTTCTCATCGTCCTTCTTGGTGCGCGTCCAGCGCCAGCCGAGGATGGCGGCCACGGTCAGTAAGGCCGCTGCCAGACCGAGGCCGAGCAGCAGCCATTCATTGGCCTGCGACCAATCGACGATCAGGCCGCTCAGGCTCTTCCAGAACTCGGCGGGCTGAAAGAGGCTCAGGGAGGGCAGCTCGAATTTCTCGCCCGGTTTGACGCTCTGTTGGGCGACGCCGACCTGGACGAGGACGAGGCCGAGGACGCCGAGGGCGATCGTGGCAAGGGTCCCCGACGCCAGCTCGACGAGTAGTTCTCGGCCATGCTCGGTGGCCTGCTGGCGCACGATGCCCGAGACCTTGCGGGGACCCGACCGCTGCTGTCCCGGAAGATGAGCAAGAGGGCCCTCCTCACCCGGCTCGCCGTCCGCGGCAGGAGACTGGTCGCGCGCCACGATAGGGCCCTTCTTCGTGTTACGTTGAACGCCGGTAGTCTGCTGTTACTTAGACTTCGGGCGATTACTATAGCGGAAGTATTCCACCGGGAGCCTTGACGCACAGAGATATAGGAAAATCAACTACGGAGGTCACCGACGAATAGCAAAAACGGGGTAGGACCTCCACTGACCTCAACACATCCGTAATCTGCCGGTACGATACTTCACGTTTGGATCAGATTCTTGGAATGGGATGGCGCGTAGTGAGATTCAGTCCCTCTCGTGTTTCGACGGCCCTACTCTCTCTCGTCTTGATGACGTTGGTGGCGTGTAGTAGCACGGTGGCGCCCGTGGCGACAGCGAAGGCCGTCGCGCCTCCCACCGTCGCGCCAGCCACCGCGACGGCGGTAGTGCCGGCCACAGCGACAGCGGCGCCGGCGCCCACCGCTGTCCCGGTCACGCCGACCCCGGTGGTCCAGGGCGGGAAGGTCACCATAAACACCCTGTACGTCTGCGAAGGGTGCACGAGCGATGGCAAGGCGACCGGTGGTACCGAGCCGGCCACCATCACGGTCGCGCCCAAGACGACGTCCGGTGTCAGCGTGCTCTTCGGGAACAGCGAAGTCGGCGGCATGGGCAACCAGTGGCAGGCCGCCGCCTGGACTGCGGCGGTGCAGTCGGCGCTGCTGCTCGGGCTCGATCCGAGCAAACTGAGCTTTACCTACCAGTACCAGGGGCGGGTCGACGGCCCGAGCGCGGGCGCCCTGCTCACCATCGGGACGCTGGCCGCCATCCTGGGCGACACGATCCCCAAGGACTTCGCCATGACCGGCACGATCAATCCCGACGGCACGATCGGCCCGGTCGGCGGTATCCCCCACAAGATCGACGGCGCCGCCAAGGCGGGCATCAAGACGATGCTGGTCCCGGTCGGTCAGCGCACCGACCTCGATGAGAACACCAAGCAGATGGTGGACCTCGTACGACGCGGCCAGGACCAGGGCGTGAACGTCCAGCTCGTCTCGAACATCTACGACGCCTACCAGATCGCCACCGGCAAGGCGCTGCCACAGCCGCAAGGCGCCGCAAATCCGAGCTTCCCGTCCGCGGTGTCGGACAAGATGAGTGCGCAGGCGTCCACCTGGCTGGCGACGAACGCGAGCAACGAGAGCCGCGCCAAGAGCTTCTCGGCGGAGGTCCAGAAGCAGTTCGCCGCCGATATGAGCGCCGCCGACAAGACGGCGCAAGCCGCGAACCAGGCGCTGCAGGAAGGCAATGCGCCGGTCGCCTTGGAGCGCGCCGAGGAGGCCGTCCAGACGTCGCTTCCGGCCGAACGCGACGCCGAGCTCTACCAGACGATCGTGGATCGCGGCGTCAAGGCCGGTATCGCCCAGGTCCAGGCCTCGAGCAGCACCGAGGACAAGCTCAACGCCCTGTACGACCGGCTGCGAGCCCAGGATACGAAGACGGCGAGCGACGCGGTCACCCTGATGGATGCGTATAGCAACGCGATCATCGCCGAGCACTCGGTCGCCGACGGCGACGCGCAGACCGCCGCCCTGGTGAAGAACGCGGCCACGATGAAGGACTCGGACGTCATCGACGCGCTCTTCGTGATCAACGACGATTACACGAACGCGGAGACGTTCGTCGACGTGACGACGACCGAGCTCGACCTGTTCCTCGGCCAGGGATCGGGCAGCCCGCCGAGTCTCGACACGTTGAATGGCCTGGGCGAGCTGCTGCGCCAGGCCGGCCAGGCGAATCTCGCGGCCTTCAACGCGACCACGGTCGCCGACATCGCCCAGCAGTACAACGTGCGGGACGAAGTCGTGGAGCAGCGTCTGGCCAACCTCGACGGGGTCTACGCCGACGCCCTCTACGCATCCCAGCTGGCGGCCCAGCAGACGACCTCGAAGTCGCAGTTGACGCAGAGCCAGCAGGCGTATTACGTCCTCGGCGCGGCGCTCGACACCTACGCGCTCAGCACCGAGCTGATCGCGAAGTACTACTCGCTCGACGCCCAACTCGACAAGAACTTCGACATCACCGGCTACGGACGCGAGACAGCGCTCGTGAGCATGCTCAACCTCGGCCAGAAGAGCGCGGACAGCGCGCTCGGCATCCCCAAGGATGTGCCACTGCCGGCGTTGTATTACGCCGACAACGCCGACTTCTCGCGCAACGGGGACGCCGGCCAGCAGATGGACGCCATGTTCTACTACTGGCAGTCCACGATTCTGAGCAAGGTGATGGCGAACATGACCGGCGAGTGGGGCCAGAAGATCCAGAGCGTCGTCGCCCCGGGCCAGAACGCGCGGCTGCTCCAGGCCAGCGCCTACAAGGGGAACTAAGCGGCGTGACTACGATGCCGGATGCAGGTAGGCGGCCTCCTGGCGGTGCGGTGGCCCCGGCGCCCGCGTGCTTGCCACGGCGCAGGCCAGCCCGACGGGGATCCAGATCCACAGCGTCACCGCGCGGCTGAGGAGGGCCGCAGCCAACGCCGGACCGCCGCCGCCGCCCACTTTGACGATGGTGGCCACGATCGCCCCTTCCGCGGCGCCGACGCCACCAGGCAGCATGGACAGGCCGCCCGCCAGCCCCGAGGCGCCCCAGGCCAGGGCGGCGGCGGCCAGCGTAAGGTGCAGGCCGACGGCGCCGGTCGCCAGGCGAAAGAGCACGACCTCGCACGCCCGCGCTGCCAGTGCGCAGGCAAAGGCGACCAGGAGCGGCCCGGGCCCGCCGATGGCCAGGAGGCCCTGGAGGAAAGACCGGAGCCAGCGCAGGTGCGGGGTCTGGCGCTGCGGGCCGCTGAAGCGCTGGAGCCGTTGCCGGCCCGGTCCGAGCAGCGCCAGGGTGACTAGCCCCAGGAAGGCCACGATCACGCCCCAGCCGAGGGGAGGCAGGCGGTAGTCGCCAAACACGGCCGCGGCCAGTGAGATGGCGAGGTAGCTGACCACCTCGGTTGCCGCCTCCACCGGCAGCACGCCGACCGTCTCCGCCTCCGGCACGCCCGTCGCTTGCCGGACGAGGGCGAACTTCAGGAAGGCCGCCACCCGGCCCGGCGTCAATTCCAGGGCGAATCCGGTCAGATAAATACGCGCGCTGGCGAGGACGGGGAGGGCGGGCACGCGACGGCAGATCAGGAAGTGCCAGCGCAAGAAGCGCGAGCCCTGGCTCCCCGCCGCCAACAACACCAGGAGCGGCACGACATCGAAGATGCCGGTCGACCAGCGGATGCCGTCGCCGAGACGCCAGGTCAGGACGACCCCCACCGCCAGGGCCAGCGCCGCCAGGGCGGCAACGCCACGCACCAGCACGCGGAGACGCGGCAACGTCGGTGGCGATGCACCGTCGCCGCCAAAGGGCAGGGCTGGCGCTCGGTCGCGTGCCTGCACCCGCATCCGGTCCCCCAAATCCCGCCGTCTGTCATCGAACTCTACCCCCCAGTTGTAAACAATTCGGCAAGTCGAGGCGTCAAGGAAGCTGGCACCGGCTGTGCATTCACAACGTACCGTTCGGGCGCAATGGGGTTAGGACCGCCAGCCTTGCGTTACCGCCGAAGCCACGCCGGTGCTACTGTATAGGGAGCGGAGGAGTGAGCTATTCGGAGGTGACCGTGCCCGGGTTCCTGGTCGAAGGGGGCCAACCACTGCGGGGGACCGTGCGTGCCGCCGCCAACAAGAACGGCGTGCTGCCCATGTTGGCCGCTACCTTGTTGACCGACGAGGTGTGCGAGATACGCAACGTGCCGCTCATCAATGCGGTACTCGTCCTCGGTCAAATTCTGCAAGACCTGGGCGCCTGCGTGGAGGGTCTGGGGACATCCACGCTGCGCATTTGCTGCCGGGGAGTCCGGGAGCATCGCGTCCGGCCCGACCTGGTGGTTCAGGAACGCGCCGCCGTCCTCGTGATGGCGCCCCTGATCGCCCGCACCGGCAAGGTGCGGATGGGACGTCCGGGCGGTTGCGCCATCGGGCGGCGGGACATCGGCACGCACCTGGAGGCGTTAGAGGCGCTCGGTGCGCGCGTCCATACCCTGCGGGATGAAGTATCGATCGCCGCAACCCGCCTGACCGGCAGCACGATCTTCCTGGATGAGGCGTCGGTGACGGCGACGGAGAACACGATGATGGCCGCCTGTGCCGCCGACGGTGTCACGGTGATCAAACACGCCGCCTGCGAGCCACACGTCGTCGATTTCGGGCGCTTCTTGATCGCCATGGGCGCCGACATCACCGGGTTGGGCAGCAACGTCCTGACGATCCAGGGGGGCATCCCTTTGCACGGGGCAACCTACACGGTAGCGGCGGATCATATCGACGTCGGCACCTTCGCCATCGCCGCGGCCGTGACCGGCGGCAGCATCGACATCGAAGGCGTCAATCCCGACCAACTGGAGATGATCGGCCTGATCTTGCAGCGCATGGGCGTGGTCATGCAACTGCGGGGAGAGCAGCGGTGTTGTCTCCACATCGAACCGGGCGACCTCGTTGCTACCCGCAAAGTCGATTCCAACATCTGGCCGGGTTTCCCCACCGATCTCGTGTCGCCGGTCATCACCCTGGCGACGCAGTGCCGGGGGACCACCCTGATTCACGACTGGATGTTCGAGTCGCGGATGTTCTTCGTCGATCAGCTCGTCGGCATGGGCGCCAACATCGTGCTCTGCGATCCGCACCGTTGCGTCGTCACCGGCCCGGCCCGCCTGGAGGGGACGCGCCTGGACGGCCCCGACCTGCGCGCCGGCATGGCGCTCCTGCTGGCCGCGCTGGCCGCCGACGGCACGAGCGACGTGCGCGGCGCCGAGCGGATCGAGCGCGGCTACGAGAATATTGTGCCCCGCCTGAGCGCCCTCGGCGCGAACATCCAGCGCGTGGCGTAGGCTGGGAGACGAAGAAGCAATGTCCGAAGCCGGCCACCGCACCTGGTACATCCCCGATGGCTATCTGCCACCCACCTCCTACACCGGCAGCCTGATCAGCCACGAGGCGGTGTGTGTCCTCAATCCCGGCGCCGACGAGGCGACGGTGCGGCTGACCATCTACTTCGAAGACCGCGAGCCCCTGCGCGACCTCGTCAACCGCATCGCCGGTGAGCGCACCCTGCACATCCGCTTGGACAAGCCGGAGCACACCGGCGGCCAGCGCCTGCCGACCGGCGTCCCCTACGCGATCAAGGTGGAAAGCGACGTGCCGATTATCGTGCAACACTCCCGCCTGGACGCCACGCAACCGGCGCTGGCGCTGTTCACGACCATGGGCTACCCGCAGGACTGAAGTTCTGACGCATTGGGACCAGACGCTGAAGCGTCTGGCTAAAAGCACCCACTGCGGTGGGTACCCGAGCCCCTCCGGGGCTGCCCGATTCCCGCAGTGGCGTGCTCGGTGCGCAGCCCCGGAGGGGCTTTGTCGTTTTAGCCAGGAGATTTATCTCCTGGTCCTTGGCCGCCTACACGCTACCCGTGCCTTATACTGAAGGCGGTGCGTGCTCGCCCCGTACCGCGGCGTGCCCCGCAGCGCCTGAGGAGACACGATGTACCGTCGGATCCTACTCTTGTCCCCGCACGTGCATGCTGTCCATGGCGAACATGACGCGGCGCAGACGAAAGTTCAGTCGCCGCCGCCAGGGTTGGTGGGGCACGAGGGCCCCAGCGAGGTACAGGGCGTACGTTTGCAGCAGCAGGGCAAGCATGACCAGGCACAGCAGCCCGGCCCGACCTACGGCCCCCAATCGGCGGAACAACGGATGTGGCATGCGGGGCCGCTCCTCTTCGAATGCCGGCCGAACGGTACTCACCGACCGACCGGCATGTTTTTGACGGTTGGTCCTGCTCAAGCAGTCCGGGAATAGGAAAATGCAAGAAGCGTGCCGCGCTCGCGCGATGATCGGTCCGGGCTGCGAGGGCGCGCCGGACCGGGCCGGAACGATCGTCGCACGTGACCCACGGATGGTATGGATGGTGAGAAGAAAGCTGCGCCGCCATGGTCGTCACTGAGCCGCGTCCGGCGCCTGCGGCCATCGAGGAGTCCGATGGCGTCGCGCCATCGCTTGACCGGCCGTTGCTGGCCGGCGTCCGCGTGAACTGGGAGCTCGTCGCCCTGGTCGCCCTGGTCGCCCTGGCCCTGGTCCTGCGCCTGGTGACCCTGGGCGATAAGCCTTTCCATCACGATGAGAGCCAGGACGCCTACTTCTCCTGGATCCTCTATTCCGGCGGCGGCTACAAATATGACCCCCTCTTGCACGGGCCGCTGCGCTTCTATCTGATCTCCCTGATGTACCTGCTTTTCGGGGTCGGCAACTTCACGGCCCGCCTCGCCCCGGCACTGATGGGCACGGCGATGGTCGCGCTACCGTATTTCCTGCGCCGGCAGTTGGGGAGGCTGGCCGCCTTCGGCGCCGCCGTCCTGCTCTGCCTGTGCCCGTCTTACCTCTACTTCTCGCGCTTCACCCGCGAAGACATCTATTTCGCCTGCCTGACGCTGGCGCTCATGGTGGCCGTCTTCCGCTTCCTTGCCCACCCGCGACCCTGGCAGCCGGCGCTCATCCTCGGCCTGCTGGCCGCCAGCTTCGCCACCAAAGAGACGACGTTCATCACCGTCTTCATTGCCGGCACCTTCTTCCTGCTGGTGCTCGCCTGGCACGTCGGTGTCGCCCGGCGCGCCGGCATGCCGGTGGCCCAGACGCCCTTGATCGCCGCGGTGCGGTCGGTGGGGCTGGACGCTTGGCTCTGGGGCTTCGCCAGCTTCATCGCCGTGTTCACCGTGCTCTTCACCACCTTCTTCACCAACCCGCAAGGGCTGCAGGACGGCATCGTCAAGAGCATCCAATACTGGCTGGCCCAGCAGCCGGTCGGGCGCGGCGACGAACCCTGGTACTACTACCTGGTCTTGCTGCCGGCTTACGAGTGGCCGGAGATCGTCGCCGGCGCCGTCGGCCTGATCGTCGTGCTCCGCCGCCCGACGCTGCTTGGCCTGTTCCTGGTCTGGTCCTTCGTGCTGAGCATGGGGATCTATTCCTGGGCCGGCGAGAAGATGCCCTGGCTGTTGATCCATCCGCTCCTGCCCTTGCTGCTGCTGGCCGGGGTCGGCGTGCAGGCGCTCTGGCGGGGACGTGATCGCGTGGCCGGGAAGATCGGGCTGGCCGTCTGCGCCGTTGGCGCGCTGTACATGCTGCACGCGACGACCGCCCTGTCCTACGGCCATCCCGCCGACCCGGAAGAGTTCCTGGTGTATACGCAGTCGTCGACCGCCGTCCCCCCGGTCAGCCAGCAGATCCTGGCGATCGACCGCCGCGTGTTCGACGCCACCGGCCAGCACCTCAAGCTGGACATCGACACGACGGACGGCGTGGACTGGCCATGGGCCTGGTACCTGCGCGACCTGAAGACCTCCTCCTTCGTCGATATGGGGCCGAACTCGAGCTATACCCCGGCCGCCCAGGCCCTGCTGGTGGACGACAGCGACCGCACCCGGCTGCTGCCGCAACTCGGCAGTTACACCGGCTACCGTTTCCCGTTGCGGGTCTGGTGGATCCCCGACTACCAGCACGCCACGCTCAAGGACTGGGCGACCTGGCTGCTCTGGCGCACGCCCTGGAATCCCGAAGGCTCCCTTGACGAATGGCTCTACGTCCGCAATGACGTGCCGGGCGCCGGTATCATCGGCGGCGGCGGTGTAGCGCCGTCCGGCACCGCCCCGGTCGCCGCGGCCAGTCCGTCCGCCGGCACCGCCACCGGCGTCCTGCCGGCGCCCACGGTCGTCACGGCGGCCCGTGTCATCGCGCCAGTTACCGGTAATGTGCCCGTGCTGAACCAGCCTCGTCAGGTTGCCGCCCTACCCGATGGCAGCCTTCTGGTGGTGGACCAGGGCAGCAACAGCGTCACCAAGCTCGCTCCCGACGGCACGGTAGCGGCTTCCTTCACCGGTTCCGGTACCACGGCGCTGAAGAACCCGACCGGCGTCGGGGTGGACAGCAAAGGCAACGTGTTCGTGGCGGACACCTGGAACCACCGCATCGTCAAGCTGGATAGCAGCCTGCATTTCGTCACGGCCTGGGGCAGCTACGGCACGACCGGCGGCCAGGCAACGGGCCAGCCGGCGCAGTTCTACGGCCCGCGAGCGATTGCCATCGACAGCCACGACGACGTCTACGTCACCGACACCGGCAACAAGCGCATTCAGGAATTCGATGACAACGGCAAGTTCCTGGCCCAGTTCGGCGGGGTGGGCGACGGCCCCGGCCACCTCAACGAACCGGTCGGCCTGGCGATTGCCCCGGACGGCAATCTGGTCGTCGCCGATCTCTGGAATCGCCGCATGCAAGTGCTGACGCCGACCGGCCAGCCCGTGGCGCAGTGGCCCGTGCTCACCTGGCAGACTAACGTCCACGACGAGCCCTACGTGGCCGTTGGGCCGGATGGGATGATCTATGTCACCGACCCCAACGTCGTGCCCGGTCGCGTGCTCGTCTACTCCGCCAAAGGGGATCCCCTGGCCGTCTGGACGCTCGCCGGCACCGCCCTCAGCGACCCGACCGGTCTGGCCGTCGGCCCGAACAACGAGCTGTATATCACCGACAGCGGCAACCGGCGCATCGTGGCGGTGGCGGGGAAGTAACGCCTTCCCGAGAGCCTTACTTCCACGCCGGGATTACGACGGTCTTCAGAAGCACCGCCGAGAAGAGCGCCAGGAGGATCGTCGCCAGGGCCAGGATGAGCGGCGACAGCCGCGGACCGGCGAGGCGCGAGAGGCCGAGCATAAAGAAGAGGCCGATGCCGCCGAGGCCGGGGAACAGGTAGCGGCCCTGGGCCTGGATGAAGGTCAGGTTGTATTGCACGTCGGAGGCCGCGACCAGCACCGGCCAGACGAGGACGAGCAGCACCTCACCGGCCTTGGCCCAGCGAACGGGACCGAGCGCCTCGCTGCGGAGGGCCCGGAACAGCGCGACGACCAGTCCGGCTCCGGCCAGCACCGATAACAGCACCAACACGGGATACACC
>JAICXR010000219.1 GCA_025980355.1 Chloroflexota bacterium
CGATCGTGTCGATTCGCAGGACGCGCAACCGGCGATCGACCGGGCCTTCCGGATTGGGCAACATCTGCACGCCCTGGGGCGTCCGCACCCGGCGCTCGAAGGAAAAGCCGACGTGGCCTTCCCCGTAGGCCAGGCGCGCCGGGACCAACCGTTGTGCGGCTTGTGTCACGGCCGCGACGATCCCTTGCTCCAATCGGCGCATATAGCCGTCGTCGCCCGGTTGGCTGGCGATCGGCACCGTGACGGGTCCCCCGTGGGTATGCGAGCAGGCGATGAGGACGCATTCGGCAGCGATGCCCGCCTCACTCGCCACCTGACGGCGGATTGTCGCCACGGAGTCGCGGTCGAGGCCGATCACGTCCACCCCCACGATGGCCGCCCGTCGCCCCTCCGCCTCCAGCACCAGCGCGGTGGCGCGCAGGTCGTCGCGGATGCGCTCGCTCGGCTGGGTTCGCCCGCCATAGCCACACTGCCAGACCCCCACCGGCGGCGTCACGTCGACGCCGCTCACCCCGGCAAGCAACTCCGTCACGATCTCGCTCCTTTGTCATGCGTCATGGTGGACATTCCCAGCGCTAGGAACGTTCGCCTGCTACGATAGGGTAGGCCCCCACGCTTGCTTCGTCAAGCGGATGCTGGTTCCGTCCGATGGTACGGCTAGCCGGTGGGAGAAGCGCAGATCAGCGGATCGCACTGGGCGAAGTGCTGGCCGAAGGTGAAGGCGCACATGCCTACGCCAGTAGCTCGTACCGATCCCTCGGGATCGCGTACCGCAGTGGCTCGCCGCGCGTGAAGCGTTCGATCTCCTCGACCATGGCCATCCCCTGGCGTTCGTGGGAGTCGCGGCTGTGCCCGGCGGCGTGGGGCGTGACGATCACATTGTCCAGGGCGAAGAATGGGCTGTCCGGCGGCTGCGGCTCCTGATCGAAGACGTCGATCGCCGCCACGAAGCGGCCGGTCCGCAGCTCACGGAGGAGGGCCTCCTGATCGACGACCCAGGAGCGGGCGTTCTGGATCAGGATGGCGCCGGGCCTGATCCGCGCCAGCAGATCGGCGTTGATCATGTGGTGCGTCTCCGGGGTCTTGGGCGCGTGGATGGCGATGATGTCGCTCTCGCCGAAGACCTCCTCCAGCGTGGCGCGCTCGACGCCGAGCTCCGCCGCCCGCTCGGCCGTGAGATACGGGTCGGCCACGCGGACCTGGGCGCCGAAGGCGAGCAGCAGGCGGATGTGGCGCTGGGCGACGTAGCCGGAGCCGACCAGGCCGACGCGGCGGGCGCTCAGCAGCGAGCCGGTGAACTGGCCGACCTCCCGCCAGGGGACGCCGGCCTTGAGCTGGCGGTCCATCAGGTGCGGTCGGCGCAGCCAGAGCAGTTCCAGGCTGATGCAGAACTCGGCGACGGAGTCGGCGATGATCGGCGCGGCATGGCAGAGCGTGATGCCGCGGTCGTAGATACTCATGGGGATCATGCCCCGCACACTGCCGGCGCAGTGGCAGATCAGGCGCAAGTTCGGCGCCGATTCCAGCCACGCCTCCTGCAGCGCGGGGCTGCCCCAGCCGGTCAGGATCACGTCCGCGCCGCGCAGCAGCTCCGGCGCCTGGGCGGCGACGGCCTTGGTGTCGCCTTTGGCGTGCGCCACCTCACCGAGTGTATCCAGGTGGGCGTCGGCGGCTTCGGTGAGCATCAGGCGGTAGCGGGCGTCGGCAATGACGGTGGCGATGCGCATCGACTATCCTTTCAACAGGCTGTTGACCTGGGTGTTGGCCGCCTGGAGGGCGGAACTGACGCTGGTCTTCCCGGCCGTGGCATTGCCGATGGCGGTCTGGACCGCTTTGTTGATCTGCACCCAGTTCTTCGGATACTGGCCGGGCCGCACCGTCTGCATACCCAGCTTGTAGACGTCGAGGCTCTCCCAGGGCAACAAGAAGTCCTTGAACGCCGCGGAGTTGAGGAAGGACTGGCGGGTCGGCACGGAGCGATGGGTGGCGAGGAAGGCCGTTTGCCCTTCCGGGCTGGCGAAGTAGTCGGCGAGCTGCCAGGCGGCGTCCAACTGTTTGCTGGCGGCGCTGACGGAGATGGCGTTCGGGCCGTCGCGGGAGATCAGGCCGGCTTTGCCCTTCGGCAGGGCCACCGAGCTGAGCTGGACATCGGTCCAGACACTATAGGCGGGCACATTGCACCGGCAGGTATTGATAATCATGGCCACCTCACCGGCGTGGAACATGTCGGTGGTGTTCTTGCCCTTCGTCTCGGCGGAGTTCGGGGCGACGTGCTGCTTGTCGATCAGGTCGATGGCGTATTGGAAAGCGGCGACCGATGGATCTTCGGCAAGGCGGGAGGTAGTCAGGTCGTCGCTGAATTCGTTGCCGCCGTTTTCCCAGATGAAGGCGTTGAAGAAGTTCAGGCCGGTGCTGATCGGGGCGAGGCCGAAGCGGGCGGAGCTGCCGCTGCCCTGGGTGAGCTTCTGGGCGGTGGCGGCGAGGTCGTCCCAGGTCCAGTCGTTGGCCGGCAAGGGGACGCCGGCCTTGTCGAAGGCCGTCTTGTTCAGGTAGCACACCGACGGGCCGGCGTAGTGGGGCATGCCGATCTGCTTGTCCTGGTACTTGAAGGCGTTGAGGGCGTTGGGGTAGAAGTCGCTCATGTCGACCTTGGCGGCGCTGATGTAGGAGTCGAGCGGCTGGAAGACGCCCTGGTCGCCGAGGCTCACAATCCAGGGGTAGTACATGTTAAACGCGTCGGGGGGCGTGCCGCCAGCGACCAGGGCGGAGAACTTCTCCAGAAAGGCGCTGGTGCCGCCCGGCACCGGCAGGAAGCCAAACTGCACGGTGGGATGGAGCTTGTTGAAGCCGTCGACCATCCCCTGGTAGAGTTGCTTGTCCTGGTCGCTATCCGTCCAGGTGCCGAAGAGGAGCGACGAGGTACCCGCGGCCGCCGCTTTGGTGGACGCGGCGAGCGTGGTGCTGGTGCCGGTCAGGCCACTCGTCGCCGTGGTGGTATTCCCGGTCGGTGTGGCCGTGGTCGTCACGGCGCTGCTCGCCTGTGTGGCGCTTGTTGTCGTCGCCTGGACCGAGGCCGCCGCGCCGCAGGCCGCCAGCAGCGGCAGCGCCACGATCGCCGCGCCGGCCAGCCGCACCACCTCGCGCCGAGGCAACTGGTCCCCTGACCACGTGCCGCGTCGATCCCCCATCGCCAAACTCCCTCCTGATAACCGCTCACGATTTCGACCAGCGAGTATACGATACACGGCAAAAATGCGCCGTTGTGCCGCGCTTGCTCCGGCCATTCGCTGTATACTTCCATCGTGTTGACAAAGTATCCGCCGTCGCTGAACCACATTGATCTGGCCGGCAGCCGGGGCCGGGTGCTGGAGCTGCTGCGCATGGGGCAGGCCGGCACGCGGGCGGAACTGGCCAACTTCACCGGCCTGAGCCGGGGGGCGATCTCCTTTATCGTCTCCGACCTCACCCAGGCCGGCTTCCTGCGCATGGAGCCGGGCGACGCCGCCGGGCGCGGCCGGCCCGGCGAACGCCTCTACCTGAACCCGCAAGCCCGCCTGGTGCTCGGCATCGAGATCGGGGAGGCACGGGCCAGCGCGGTGATTGCCGATTTGCACGCGCACCCGCTCCGGAGCGCCACCGCCGCCACGTCGGGACCCGGTGGCCGGCAGGCGGTGGAGGCGGCGATCCGGGCGGCCCAACAGGTGATGGCGGAGGGCGCGGGGCAGCCGCTCCTCGGAGCAGGGGTGGCCGTGCCGGGGGTTGTGGATGCCGATGGCGCTGTCCTCATGGCGCCCGACCTCGGCTGGCACGACGTGCCGGTCGCGGCGCCGCTACGGGCCGCGCTGGGCGGGCTGCCGGTGGAAGTCGCCAATCGGGCCAAGGCGGCCGCGGTGGGCGAGCACTGGAGCGGCGCGGGACGGGGCGTGGAGCGCATGCTCTACCTCTCGGTGGGCACCGGCGTCTCCCTGGGCATCATCATCGGCGGCAATCTATACCGGGGCGCCTCGCTGACCGAGGGCGAGCTCGGCCACACCACGGTTGAGCCGGACGGTCCGCTCTGCCCGTGCGGCAACCGCGGTTGTTTGCAGACCCTGGCTTCCGGCCCGGCCTTACTGGCGCTCGTGCGGCAGCTGGCGCGTTCCGCCCCCGACAGCCGGCTCTGGCCGCTCACCGGCCGGCGCCTGGAAACGTTGACCCTTGTCCACGTCGCCCAGGCCTTGCGCGACGGCGACCCGGTCGCCGCCACCGCCGTGCAGACCGTGGGCCGGTACCTCGGCGTCGCCACCGCCAACCTGATCAATCTGCTCAACCCGGAGTTGGTCGTGCTGGGCGGCCCGGTCTGCCGGGAGATGCCGGAGCTGGGGGAGCCGGTGCGGCTGGAAGTGCGGAAGCGGGCGCTCGGCCTGGCGGTGGACGCCTGTCGGATCGTGCCATCCGCCCTGGCCGGCAATGCGCCGCTGGTCGGCAGCGCCGCCCTGCTCCTGCACGGCCTGCTCACCGGCACCGTCAAGCAGAGCGTGCCGGCGTGACCTTCTCCCGCATTGAGCGGCAGCCGTTGTCATAAAGCGTCGATGAAAGGGGCCCCATGCCGAACGCCATCGCCTTCACCGTCTTTACCAAACCCTGGAAGATGCCGATCGCCGAACTCGGGAGGTTTGTCAAAGGCCTGGGCTTTGCCGGGGTCGAGCTGCCGGTGCGGCCCGGCTACCCGGTCAACCCGGAGAATGCGGCCACCGAACTGCCGAAGGCCGCTCGCACGCTTGCCGAGTCCGGACTGAAAATCGTCAGCGTGGCCGGCTCCACGGACGAGGCGACGGTCGCCGCCTGCGGCGAGGCCGGCGTGCCGATCCTGCGCATCATGGCGCCGGTCGCCAAGGACCGCGGCTACCTGGAGCAAGAGGCCCAGTTGCTGCGGCAGTACGACGCCCTGTTGCCAGCCCTGGAGCGGCAGCAGGTCACGCTGGGCATCCAGCACCACACCGGGCGCTACGTCACCAACGCCGCCGGCTTGCGTCGCCTGGTCGAACGCTACAACCCGCGCCAGATCGGCGCGGTGTGGGACCCGGCGCACTGCGCCCTGAGCGGCGAGTTGCCCGACATGGCGATCGATCTGCTCTGGTCGCACCTCTGCCTGGTGAATCTCAAGAACGGTTTCTGGCGGCGCACGAACGGCCCCGAGGCGGAAGTGGCGCAGTTCGGCCACTACTGGACGTCCGGCCGGCAGGGGCAATGTTCCTGGGCGACGGTCGCCGCCTTGCTCCAGCAGCGCAGCTATCAAGGCTACGTCTGCCTCTGTGCCGAGTACAGCAGCCAGGAAGAGGTCAACCGCCTGATCGCCGAGGACCTGGCGTTCGCGCAGACGCTGTTCGTCTAAATGGTGCGTTCCCCGGCGACTTCAGGCGCCGGGGAACGTGTTCACTCTGCAGTCGCCGCCCTGCTACCCGCCTAGCCCTGCGTAGTTCGCCTCGATGATGCGCAGGGCCTCGCTTGGGTCCTCCGCCGGCGAGCGGACCTCGTAGAGGAAGGGCCCCGCATAGCCGGTCACGCGCAAGGCGCCGAGGTAGGCGGGCCAATCAACCACGCCGCCGGCGCTGCCCGGCAGCCAGTGGCGTTCGTCGAGGCCGTCGTTGTCGGAGCAGTGCGTGGTGATGAGCCGGTCGCCCAGCCGGCGGATGGCCGCCGCGATATCCCGCTCCCGTAGATTGAGGTGATTGATGTCGATGCAGACGCCGACCACCGCCGGATCGAGGCCATCGATCAGCATCAGCAGTTCGTCCGCCATGTTCGCCAGGCAGGTGCGGGGCAGGCATTCCACGGCCAGCCGGATGCCGGTGGACGCTGCGGTCCGGGCTAGGGGTGCGAGGCTGCGCCGGCACGCGTCGATCCGCGCCGCGCGTTCCTCGTCCTTGATCGGCTCGTAGCTGGGATGCAGCACCGCGATGGCGGCCCCCGTCTCCGCCGCGACGCCGAGGTTGCGCTCGTTCTGGCGGAGCGCCTCCCGGCGGGCCGCTTCCTCGGTCTGGGAGATGTCCACGGCGCGACCGAAGGGGAGGTGGACGCTACGGGCGGTGATGTGCGCTTGCCGGAGACGCTCCATGAGGCCGCGCCGATAGTCCGGATCGTCCAGAGGGCAGTTCGGCGCCCGCATCACCACTTCGATGATGTCGATGGTGGAGGAGGCAAGCGCCTCCACCGCGGCCGCATCCGGCCCCTTGGCGAGGACGGAC
>JAICXR010000544.1 GCA_025980355.1 Chloroflexota bacterium
CACGATGTCGTTCCAGGAGATCAGGTCGCTGGCCGGCAACGGCGTCGTGGCGTCCAGGACGGGCTGGAAGTACTTGCGCCCCGGCGGCGGGCCACCCTTCGTCGGATCCCCATAGGTCGCCGTCGCCGATGCCGAGTTCGCCGGGATTTCCCCGAGCAGGCCGGTGATCTGGTCCTGGACCGGCTTGCTCATCAGGTAGGCCATCCAGTTCCAGGTATCGTCTTTCTTCTTCGACTGCGGGTTCATCACCACGCCGCGCAGGTTCGAAGTGTTGGCGGTCTTGCCGGTCGTCGGGGAGTACGGGAAGATCGTGGCGTCCCAGTTGAGGCTCGTCGCCTTCACCCATGTCGTGAAGTTCCAGTCGCCTTCAAAGTCCATGGCCGTTGCGCCGTCGGTGAAGGCGGTGCCGCCGGTCGGGACTGCCTTATTGGCAGCAGACATAAAGGCGGGGGTTGCCGCCACGCCGTTTTTGAGCATGGTCAACACGAAGTCGAGGCCGGAGATCGCTTCCGGCGAGGCGATGGTGCACTGGTCGAGGCTCTCATTGAAGAAGCTGCCGCCATTCGCCACGCAGAAGGAATAGTAGCCGTTCTCCAGCCCGGCATTGATCCAGATGCCGCTGCGGGTGATCTCGCTCCCCGACTTCTGCGTCAGCTTGGTGGCGTAGTCCTGCATCAGGTTCCAGTCCCACTTCTTCCCCTGGTCGTTGGGAGACGTGAGGCCGACCGCGCGCAGTTGGTCTAGATTGAAGCCGACGATGCCGGCGCTGAAGTCCCAGGGGACGCCCATCGTCTTGCCCTGATACTGGTACCAGTTCACGAGGGAAGGCGTCATCGCCTTCAGACTGGCGGCCGCGTCCTTGTCCGGGTTGAGGTAGCCGGAGAGGTCGGCGACGAGGCCGTTGTGCGCCCACTGCTTGAAGTTGACGTTGTTCATCAGGAAACCATCGGGCCCGGTGCCGCTGGCTTGCGTCGTGACGACCTTATTCCAATAGTCGGACGGGTTCACCGTGCCGACCTTGACCTTGCTCGTTTTGTTGTAGTCGTCGGTCAATTTGGCGAAGCCGGGCACGTAGCCGGCGCCCCACTGCCAGAAGTCGACAGCGTCGGCCGGTACGGTCGGCACCGCCGCGGCGCTCGTGCTGGCGGCAGCGGCCTTCGTTGCCGTGGCGCTCGTAGTAGTGGCGGCGGCCGACGCGGTGCTGCTCGCCGCCGCACTGGCGGTGGCGGCGCTGCTGGTCGTCACCGCCGCGCTCGCGGTCGGGGCAGCCGTGCTACCCGTCGCAGACGCTGCGCTCACGGACACCGTCCCGGAGGTGCTGCCCACGGCCGCCGTGCCCCCACACGCGGCCAGCAGCCCGACCGCCGCCGTGCCAAGGACACCGACACGGGCGGTCACAAGCAACTCACGACGCGACAGCTTGGCAGAAGACATGTGACACTCCTTCCGGATCGAGCGAACACAAGAAGACCTACAAACACTGCGAACAGTCTACACCCTGGCGTCTGCCTGTCAAGGATGGCCACGTCCAGGTCGTCCGGCATGGCGCCTCATTGCGCGGTGCCGGCTGTATACTGGGGGTCACGACGAAAAGCACACTTTGCGTGCAATGGGAAGGATACGATTCCTCATGGTTCAGTCAATCGCCGAACGCGGCGGTGGAGCGGCGTCGACGACGCACAAATGGGTCTATCTCTTCGCTGAGGGCAACGCCCAGATGCGCGACCTTCTGGGTGGCAAGGGTGCCGGCTGCGCGGAGATGACGCGGGCCGGCTTGCCGGTTCCGCCCGGGTTCACGATCACGACGGAAGCCTGCAACGCCTTCTACGCCTCGGGGCGGCGCTTGCCGGACGGCCTCTGGGAGCAGACGCTCCAGGCCCTGCGCACGGTCGAACAGCAGACCGGCAAATCCTTCGGCAGCGACAGCGACCCGCTGCTGGTCTCGGTGCGCTCCGGCGCCAAGTTCTCCATGCCGGGCATGATGGACACCGTGCTCAATCTCGGCCTCAACGATAAGGCCGTGGTCGGCTTCGCCAAGCTGACCGGCGACGAGCGTTTCGCCTACGACTCCTACCGCCGTTTCATCCAGATGTTCTCCAAGGTCGTGCTCCAGATCGAGAGCGCGCACTTCGAGCACGCGCTGGAGCAAAAGCGCCAGCAGGCCGGCGTCAAGACCGACGCCGAGTTGCCCGCGTCGGCGCTGAAGGAGTTGGTCGGCGAGTACAAGGCCATC
>JAICXR010000588.1 GCA_025980355.1 Chloroflexota bacterium
ACACCGAGAGCGGCGCACTGGGCCCGCACCGCCCGCTCCGCCAGCTCCAGGACCGACTCACCCTCGCCCGGCGTCGCTGCTGGTTCCTCGTCGGGCAGATGCAGCAGGCTGCGCAGCGTGGGATGGGCGCTCAGGACGTGCAGCAGGATAATCTCCGTCGCCCCATCCTCCGCCGCGGCGCGCGCCGCGGTCGCCGCCACGGTGGTCGCCGTCATCATATCCTCCACCGCCACGAGGATCCGTCGCTCATCGGCCATGTCGCGTTCTCCTCTCGCCCCTGCTTCGCGCTGGCGCCTGCCGCCGGGTTGACGAGATCGCCGCTATCGGTCGCCGATCTGTGGTACCGTCTACCGTCGTGGCAGCGGCGAACGAGAGTAAGTCGTCGCCTCGAGTTCGACGTCGGGACGGGGACGGCCAGGCACGAACGCCGAGAGCAGTATATGATGCCGGCCGTCAACGTCAAGTTGAATGGAGAAAAAAGCGTGGTCGCGGAGACGAAGCTGGCGCCGCTGCGGACGGCGCCGTTCCCGGGGGTCAACGACCCGGCGGGCCGGACCCTGGGGGACGAGGAGATCGCCCTGCTCACGGAGGTCATTCGCTCTGCCAAGCTCAACCGGGGCGCGGGCAGTAAGGTGGCGGAACTGGAACGCGCCTTCGCCGAGCGTTACGGCCGGCGCCACTGCACCGCGTCGACGTCCGGCACGTCCGCCATCCACGTCGCGCTCGGCGCGCTCACGTTGGAGCCGGGCGACGAGGTGATCACCTCCCCCATCACCGACATGGGCACCGTCATCCCGATCCTCCTGCAGAACTGCGTGCCGGTATTCGCCGACGTCGACCCGTTCACCCTCTGCCTGGACCCCGCCGACCTCGAGCGGCGGATCACCCCGCGCACCCGCGCGATCATCGCCGTCCACCTGGTGGGCAACGCCTGCGACATGGACGCCATCATGGCCATCGCCCGGCGGCACGACCTCACGGTGATCGAGGACTGCGCCCAGGCCTACCTGACGGAGTACAAGGGGCGCCTGGTGGGGACCATCGGCGACATCGGCTGCTTCAGCCTGCAGCAGAGCAAGCACATCACCTGTGGCGACGGCGGGCTGACGATCGCCGACGACGAGCGCCTGGGCGAGCGCATGGCGCTCTTCGCCAACAAGGGCTGGCCCAACTACGGCAAGGGCGGGCGGGACTACGTCATGTTCGGCGTCAACTACCGCATGACCGAGCTGCAGGCGGCGGTGGCGCTGGCCCAGCTGCCCAAGCTCGAAGGCGTGGTGGCCCGGCGCGTCGCGGCGGCGGACGCCATCACCGCCGCCATTCGGGACATCCCCGGCCTCCTGCCGCCCCAGGCCCCGCCCGGCGGTCGCCACAGCTACTGGTTCTACCCCCTGCTCACCCGGCCGGAGGAACTCGGCTGGTCCACCGCCGACTTCGCCCGCCGCCTGCGGGAGCTGGGCATCCCCGCCGGGCACGGCTACACCGGCAAGCCGATCTTCCTCTACGACCTGCTGCGCAATCAGAAGGTGTACGGGCACAGCCACTACCCGTGGGACGCGCCGGGCCGGGAAGGGCTGCCGCCGGTGCGCTACGAGCCCGGCGTCTGCCCCCAGACGGAGGATGCGCTGGCCCGCCTGGTGGTCATCCCCTGCAACGAAGGCTTCGCCGCCCAGGATGCCCAGGACATCGGCAAGGCGATCCGGCTGGCGGCGGGTCGCTGAGGACGGCCATGGAACACCAGCAG
>JAICXR010000427.1 GCA_025980355.1 Chloroflexota bacterium
CACCGAGTCCAACCAGCACTCGGTCGTCGGGCGATAGGGGAGCAGCCGGCCGCACCGGCAGCAACGCTCCGCCAAGCCGGCGGCGCCGCCCCCGAAGTAGCGATCGTGCTCGACCAGGCTGCGCGACAGGGTGGCGCCGTAGCCGCGGACGTGGCAATAGAGTCCCACGGTCGCGTACAGGTTGACCGGGATGAGGCAGGGCTGGCAGATCAGCCATACTCGCCCGCCGGGCATGCGTTTGCCGAGCAGATGCCGCCGGCCACAGGCCGGGCACCAGATCGGCGTCTCGTCCCAATCGTCGAAGAGCTGGTCCGCCATCAGGCCGTGGGCGACCGCTTCATGAATGAAGGTGGTGGACAACAGGCGTTTCAGGCGCAGGCGGCCGCGCTCCAGCCGTTTCCTCACGGTCGGGCCGTTCAGGCCGAGCCGCCGGGCGATCTCGGCGTGGGGCGAGTCGTCGACGTAACGCGCGATGAGCACCTCCCGGCTCTCCGCCGGCAGCATGGCGAGCGCGCGATCCAGCAAGGTGACCAGTTCGCGCCGGTCCAGCTCGACGTCCAGGTCGTAGTCCTCATCCGCGATGTCCAGGTCGTCCGCGTCCTCGTCGCCCGAATCGTCGCCCGTGCGCACTGGCGGGAGGAGCCGGGCGAGCTCCCGACCGCGGCGTTCGTTCCAACGCCGGCAGACGTTGCGGGCGATCACCGACAGCCATTGGCCGTAGCCGGACGGGTCGTGCAGCTTATGGGTGTTGCGCAGCGCCTCGTAGAGGGTCTCCTGGGCCAGATCCTCGGCGGCATCCAGGCTGCCGGTGAAGTGGTAGCAGAGCCGCACCAGCCGGGCGCGCGCGGCGTCGATCTGTTCCGCGCCGACCAGGCTGCGCCTCGTCGCTGTCCTATCCATCGGGTCTCCTTCCCCGCCGTCGGCACTCCGCGGTCTCCTCTATATATCAGCCTCCGCGCCGGAATCGTGACACCCATGTAGAATGACGGCGCAGCATGGGCTCCGCACCGCATAAAGGGGCAGGCGAAATGACCGACCCGGATCGCGACGACACGGCGGGGACCCCCACCCGTGCGCGCCGGCTGTGGGGTCGCCCGCTGCCGCCAGCGCTGACGGGGACGCTCATCCTCCTCCGGCTGCTGCCCATGGTCAGCCTACCGCTGACGATCCTGCTCGGGTGGGCGGTGCTCGTGTCGGCGGCGTTCCCTATCGCCGTCACGGTCGTGAGCGGCCTCCTCGTCGGCTCCATCCCGGCGGCCGTGCGTAGTGGCCTGGCTTCTCCCGCCGGCCAGCGTTCTGTCGCCCTCCTCGTCGCGATCACGCTGCTGATCGTCGCCGTGCGGGTCCTCGTCCCCTTCCGGTCGGCCCTGGCTGGCGTCTTCGCCCGCGTCGTCGATCGCCACTTGCAAGGGCGAGTGATGGCGGCCGTGGCGACGCCCAGCGGCATCGGCCACCTGGAAGACCCGGCCATCCTGGATCTAATCAAGAATGCCGAGGGTGTCGGCGCCGAGGGCGACCATCCCGGTGACGCCGTCCGCTCGCTCGCCACGCTGCTCCCCTCCTGGCTCCAGGCGCTCGGCTCGGCTGCCGTGCTGCTGGCCTTCCATTGGTGGCTGGGGCTGGCCTGGCTCGTCATGTGGCCGGTGGTACTTGTCGTGCTGCAGTCGGAGTTCCTACGGGTCGGGCGGACCGCCTCCGGCCAGGCGGGCGTCGTGCGGCGCTCCGACTACTACCGCGAGCTCGCCATCCGTCCCGGACCGGCCAAGGAATTGCGCCTCTGGGGCATGCTGGACTGGCTGGTCGGGCGCTTCGACAACTCCTGGCACCAGGCGATGCGCTCGGTCTGGCAGGCGCGCCGTCCCGGCCGGCCGGTGCTCTGGCTCAGCACCGGCGTGGTCGGCGTCTTCAACCTTTGCGCCCTGGCGCTGCTGGCCTGGGCCGCCGTGCAAGGGAACCTGTCCCTCGCCGCGCTGGCCGTTTATCTCAACGCCATCCAGGGGGCGAACGGCTTTCAGGCCTTCGACGACGTCAATAGGCGGCTCGCCTACGGCACGATCGCCATCCCCAGCGTCGTGGACCTGGAACGGCGCCTCGCCCAGCGCCCATCCGGCGAGCCGTCGGGCACTGCTGCCCTGCCGCTCGACGTCCCGCGCGACGCCATCCGCTTCCACGACGTCCGCTTCCGCTACCCGGGACAGCGCGACGACGTGCTGGCCGGCCTCGACCTCACCATCCCCGCCGGCCATTCCCTCGCCATCGTCGGCCTGAACGGGGCCGGCAAGACCACCCTGGTCAAGCTGCTGGGTCGGCTCTACGAGCCCGACACCGGCCGCATCACCGTGGACGGTATCGATCTGCGCACGTTCGATGCCTCTCGCTGGCAGCGCCGCGTCACCGCCGTCTTCCAGGACTTCGCCCAGTACCATCTGTCGGCGCGCGACAACATCGGCCTCGGCGCACCCGACCGGGCGGACGACCGGGAGCGGCTGCGCGAGGCGGCGCGCCAGGCCGGGACGCTGGAGCTGATCGAATCGCTGCCCCATGGCTGGGACACCATCCTCTCCCGCCGTTACACCCATGGCGTCGACCTGTCCGGGGGCCAGTGGCAACGCCTCGCCCTGGCCCGCGCCCTCTTCGCGGCGCAAGGTGGAGCGCGGGTGTTGATCCTGGACGAGCCGACGGCCAGCCTGGACGTGCGGGCCGAGGCCGACCTCTACGATCGCTTCCTCGACATCACCCGTGGTCTCACCACGATCCTCATCAGCCATCGCTTCTCTACGGTGCGGCGGGCCGAGCGCATCTGCGTGCTGGAGCACGGCCGCGTCATGGAGCAGGGCAGCCACGAGGAGTTGTTAGCGGCCGGCGGCCGTTACGCCGGCATGTTTGCCCTCCAGGCCGCTCGCTTCAACGACGCGGCCGCGGAGCCGGTGGCGGGAGGCGGGTGAGATGCGGCGCGCCGGGCGGGGCTTTCGGCTCCTGATCGCCTTTGGCTTCGGCGCCGCGCCGCGCGAGGCGACGCTCTTCCTGCTGGCCGGTGCCGTCATGGCGCTGACGGGGCCGGTGGCCTCCTTCGCCGCCAAGCTGCTGGTCGATGGCGCTGTGGCGCACGACCTTGCTCGCGCCCTGGTCGCCGCCGCCATCATCGCTGGCGTGGCCGGGCTGGGCCTGCTCAACGGCATGTATTACCTCGACTGGCTGTTCACCGTGGCGGAGAAGGCCAGCGCCGCCGTCAATCG
>JAICXR010000265.1 GCA_025980355.1 Chloroflexota bacterium
AAGCCGAGGAGGGCCCGGCAAGGATACCAGCCGACGAAGCCGGCCGGCAGGAACGTCAGCAACCCGCCGACGAGGCCGGCTCCCGCGCTGTCCAGCGGGAACGATTTCAACTGGTCGAGCGCCCGGAGCGCGGTGCTGCTAACCTCCTCCGCCGCCCGCGGCGCCCAGAAGGCCAGGCTGCCGTACAGGAAGGAGAAGGAGAGCACGATGGTGGCGGAAGCCGCGACATTGAGCAGCAGGAGCAGCAGCCAGCCCGGCGTGACGGCGACTTCGAGGTGCGCCAGCGCCCACCAGAACAAGCCGAGACCCGGCAGGACGGAGGCCAGGCCCGTGAGATTGAAGCCTTCCGTCGAAAAGATCACCCACAGTGGCTGGGGCTGAATGAGGGAATGGTCGAGCTGCCCCCGCCCGAGTCGCCGGCTGATCACTTTGACGTTGAAGCCGAAGAAGACTTCCAGCATGCCGCCGGCGATGATGGCGTAGCCGAGCATGAAGACGATCTGCACCTGTGTCCAGCGCCCGATGCCGGCAAAGCGCTCCGCCAGCAGCAGCGTCGCCGAGACGGCGGCGGTATTGGTGATCAGGTCGGAGAAAAAGTAAGTGAGGAACGTCTTGAGGTCCTGAGTAACACTACCGAGATCCAGGGCGGCGTGCAGCCACCAGAGCTGGAGGATGCGCCGGACGGTGTGGAGCGGCTTAGCCACCGTAGCCCACCAGCCCTTCCCGCTGTGCCTGCCAGAAGCGATGAGCAATGAATGCGAGCACGATGGCCCAGCCCGCCTGGAGCGGCAGCAAGAAGCGCGGATCGCCGGTCCCGGTGTAGAGGCGAAGGGGTGCGGAGGCCATCGAGGCAAAGGGGAGCCAGCCGAACACGGTCCCGATCCCCCAGGGCATGAGAGCGAGTGGCAGTAGCGCGCCGGACAGAAGGGTCGGCAGCCCGCGGCGCAAGTATTCGACGGCCCATTGACTCGTCTCCAGGGCCACGATCAGCACCGTGAAGAGGAAATCAAGGGCGAAGCCGACGGCGATCGCCAGGGTCAGGCTGACCAGGAACCAGAGCGCGGCGCTCGGACTCGCCGGCAACGGGTTGACGCCCAGGAGGGGCGCCAGGGCCAGGAGCGGCAGTGAGAAGCAGCCGAAGCGGATCAGCCATTGACCAGACGTCTCCGCCACGAATTGACCGACGATGCCGAAAGGCTGTAACAGCCGAACAGCGACCGTCCCTTGCCAGAGGGCGTTGCTCAATTCGGAGCGCACATTGAGCGGATCGGCGAATACTTCCGCCGCCAGGGTATAGGTGAGGACCGCCCCCAGCGTCATGCCGCCCACCGGCCCCCGCCCGGCGAAGACCGTCCGCCAGATCGTGAGCAGGACGGCCACGCGCGCCAGGCGCACGACGAAGTCCACTAGAAAGAGCGGGCTGTCGCCGATGTAGCTGGTGGCGGCGAGGACGGCCGTGGTCCGATATTTCGCTAACATCACCGCCCCGTCCCCGCCGCCGGCCTCGCGCCCCTGGCGAGAGGGGGCGGGGGATGATACCTGGCCCGGCTTGGCCGCCGCAATCATACGGCTTCCCGAGCGCGTTTGGAGTTCAACCCTTGCTCGCTACGTCCCGGTATACTCGGTGAAGGGAGTACGTGCGATGCCGTTTACCGTCCGGGATTTCCCCGATCTCTTGCGACTACTGGAGCAGCATCCGGAGTGGCAGGCGGAGCTGCGTCGCCAGGTACTGACCGAGGAGTTGCTGGAGCTTCCGGCGCTGGTGCGCCGCTTGACGGAGGCGCAGGCCCGCACCGACGAGTGGTGCGCTCAGCCAGTGACATTTGCTCTATCTGCGGCTACACTGTGGGCGAACTGAAGAAGTGAGGCGAGGGGACCTCGAGGGATCTCGGGGCCACCACGGGAAATCCGGTGCGATTCCGGAGCTGTCCCGCAACTGTGAGCGGCGCACAAGGCGCCGTGAGTCAGAATGCCGTCCCTCGCGCTCGTATCGCGCCTTCGCGTGAAAGGGTGCCCTGTGATGCTCGCGTCCCCGTAAATTCCCTGCACATCCTTGTCGTCTGATGGTGCCGCCTTCGGCGGTAGCGCGTGATGCTGTGCTGTGAAGGGATCTCCTATCGTGCGTCCTCTGCTCTCGCGTCTCATCGTGCTCTGCGTGCTGTTGGTACTGGCCGGGTGCGGCGGCGCCACCTCCGCGACCGGGTCTGTGACGGGCTCCGCAATCGCCGGCAGCGTCACGGCGCAAACCGCCTCCGCCAGCGCCTCGTCGGCGGCGACGACCTCGGCCGCCTCGGCGACGCCACCCACGTCCTCCGCAGCGACGTCGTCCTCCTCTTCAACAACGGCCGTCGCGACGGCGGCCTCGACTGCTGCCAGCACCGCCAGTAGCCCCTCAGCCGCCGCGGCGGCCAGTCCCACAACGACGGCGAGCGCCAACCCGTCGGCAGCGACGCAGTATCCCCTGACCGTCACCGACGATCAGGGGACGAGCGTCACCCTTGCCGCCAAGCCGACGCACATCGTCTCCCTCGTGCCGAGCAACACGGAAATCCTCTACGCCGTCGGCGCGGGCGATGACCTGATGGCCGGCACCCAGTACGACGACTACCCGCCCGATGCGAAGAGTAAGGCGCTCATCAAGGGGCTCAAGCCCAGCCTGGAGGTCGTCACGGCCTATCATCCCGACCTGGTGCTGGCCTCCTCGTCCAATGCGTCGGACCTGATCCAGCAGTTGCGGACCCTCCACATCCCCGTGGTCTACCTCGACCCGCACGACTTCGTCGGGGTGTACCACGACGTTCAACTGGTCGGCCAGATCGTGGACGCCGCGCCGGCGGCGCAGAAGGTCGTCGCGGGCATGCAGCAGAAGGTCGGCATGGTGACGGCGAAGACCGCCTCCGTCACCACCAAGCCGCGTGTCTTCGTCGAAATCGACGCCTCCGATCCGACCAAGATCTTCACCGTCGGCCCCGGCTCGTTCATCGACGTCCTCGTGACGATGGCCGGTGGCGCGAATATCGCCCACGACGCGAAGAGCGCCTACCCGCAACTCGGACTCGAGGCCCTGGTGGCGGCCGATCCTCAGGTCATCGTCCTAGACGACGCCGCCTTCGGCGCAACACCGGACGCCGTTGCTAAGCGACCGGGCTGGTCGTCGTTGGTCGCCGTCAAGGATCACAGGGTGTTCCCGATCGACGACAGCCTGGTCAGCCGGCCGGGGCCTCGCCTCGCCGATGGCCTGCTGGCGATGGCGAAGCTGATCCATCCGGAGATCTTTCCATGAGCAGCCCGCGTCGCATCGTCTCCCTGTCCGCCAGTAACACGGAGATTCTCTGCGCCCTCGGCCTGGACGAGCAGCTCGTCGGGGTGGACACCTGGTCCGACTACCCGCCGTCCGTGAAGGCGCTGCCGAAGGTCGGGCGGGAACTGGACATCGACGTCGCCGCCGTGGCCGCGTTGCGCCCCGACCTGGTGGTGGCCTGCCTCTCCGTTCCGGGGATGGAACGGAACATCCCCCGCCTGGAGGAGGCGGGCCTGCCCTACGTGGCCGTCGCCCCGGTGGGCCTGGAGAGCATCTTCGACAACATCCGCCATCTCGGTGAGGCGACCGGCCGGCAGCAGCAGGCTGCGGACCTGGTGGACCGGTTGCAGGGGCGGCTGGATGCGGTACGGCAGCGGGCGGCGACGGTGGCGGAACGGCCGAGAGTGTATTGGGAATGGTGGCCCCAGCCGCTGGTCGCCGCCGCCGGCAGGAGCTGGATGACGCCGATCATTGCCATGGCCGGCGGCGACAACGTCTTCGCGGACCGGGAGGAAGAGAGCGCCAAAGTGCAGGTGGAGGAGGTGCTAGCGCGTCGACCGGAGGTCATCTTCGCCTGCTGGTGCGGGGCCCGCACCCCACCCGCGGCGCAGCGGGTGGCCGGCCGGCCGGGTTGGGAGCCGGCGCCGGCGGTGCAGTCCGGCCGTGTCCACGTCGTGCCGGAAGCGTACTTCGCCCGGCCGGGGCCTCGTCTCGCCGATGGGCTGGAGTTGCTGGCCGCGCTGCTGCATCCGGCGAGGTCAGGGGAGGGTCCCGCCCATGCCTGAGCCAGCGGGGGAACCGTCGCTCTACGACCTCAGCGAAGAGGGGCGTGCCGCGCAACGCGCCGCCCAGGACGAACATCGCCGCCGTCCGGATCGGCACAGCCAGAGTCTGGTGATCGTCAATACCGGCAACGGGAAGGGCAAGACGACGGCGGCGCTCGGTCTGCTCTTTCGGGCCTGGGGCCAGAATATGCGCGTGGTCATGCTCCAGTTCCTCAAGGCCCAGACGGGCAACTGGGGCGAAGTGAAGGCGGCGCGCAAACTGGGCGTGGAGATCGTCCCGCTCGGTGACGGCTTCACCTGGCTGAGCAAGGATATCGAGCAGGATCGGCTCCTTGCCCAGCAGTGCTGGCGACGCTGTCGCGAGCTCATTGAGGGCGGTCGCTACGACATCATCATCATGGACGAAATGACCTACTGTTTCAAATTCGGCTGGCTCGACCTGGCCGAGGTGCTGGAGGTTCTGGCCCGCCGGCCGCCCAACCTGCACGTGGTCATCACCGGGCGGGATGCGCCGGAGGAGCTGGTCGAATTCGCCGACCTGGTGACGGAGATGCGCGAGATCAAGCACCCCTACGGGCGTGGCGTGAAGGCCCAGAAAGGGATCGAGTTCTGATGCGGACGGCCGCCCCGGCTGGAAGGGGATTCCGTGGCGCTGCGTGAGGCCTTCCAGTTCCTGACGGTGCTGCCGGTCGGCCCGGCGCAGATCGCCCGGGGCGACGAGCTGCGGCGTTCCCGGGCCTACTTCCCGCTCGTCGGCGCCTGCCTCGGCGCACTGGCGGCGATCCTGGATCTGGCCACCCGGCTCATTCTTCCGCCTTCGGTCGCCACCGTGCTGGTCCTCGCCCTGCTCGCCTTCCTGACCGGCGGGCTCCACCTCGACGGGTTGATGGACAGTTGCGACGGCCTGTTCGGCTGGCGGACGCCCACGGAGCGGTTGGCCATCATGCGCGACAGCCGCGTCGGCAGCTACGGCGTCACCGGCGGGGTCCTGGTGCTGCTCTTGCAGTTTGCCTGCCTGAGCACGCTGACCGGCTGGCTACGCAGCGGCGGCATCGTCGCCATGGCGACGGTCGGACGCTGGGCGATGGTCTACGCCACCGCCTCCTTTCCGTACGCGCGCGCGGAGGGACTGGGCACGGCCTTCACCCAGGGCGCCGGACGGCGCGAGTTCGTCAGCGCCACCCTGCTGGCCCTGGCGGTCACCAGTGCCGCGCTCGGCCCGGGCGGACCGCCGCTCCTGGTCGTCGCCTGGCTCACGGCCTGGCTTGTCGCGCGGGCCACGCTGCGGAAGCTGC
>JAICXR010000200.1 GCA_025980355.1 Chloroflexota bacterium
CAGCCAGCGCTTGACCGCGGCCCGGGATTGCGGCGGGTGGAGGGGCTCCAGGTGCCGCAGCAGGTCGCCGTCCTGGTTCCAGCGCCACAGGAGCTCCCAGTCGTCCGGTTCGGCCGCCCGGAGCCGCACGAGGCGATCCTGCCAGTAGTACGGGGCCATGCACCTCTCCCTCGCCGTGACGACCGCCCGCGGCGATCAACAGCGCCTGCCGATGTGTTCGGCGCAGTCTAACAGCGCCGCCCGGCGTGACGACGACAAGGTGGCGAGGTCCTCCACCATCACGCTAGCCTTACATCCGTTGCTTGCTCTGGCGTCCTCTCTCCGGCAGGTTACTAGCCGCGCAGGATCACGGCGGCGTCGTAGAGCTGCATCTTCGGCCCCGGGCTGCTGCCGTTGCGCACGGAGGAGCCGATGATGCTGTTGCCGACGCGCTTGGTCCGCACAATGCGCACCTCTTCCACGCGCAGCCCGTAGGCCGGCGCCAGCTCGGCCAGCAGTTGGTCGACCTGGAACTCGATCCCCTGGATGATGGAGTTGCCGACGACGATGATGGCGGCGGCGCCCGGCGCCAACTGCGGTCGCATCGTCGCCAGCAGCCGCCCCGTGTCGTTGAAGTAGCTCGTGACATAATTCGCCCAACCCGGCCCGCCATAGGGCCCCTTTTCCGCGCTGAGGCCGCGCAGGCGTTCGATTAAGGCCTGGAGCGGGGGCAGGTCGAAGCAGGCGGCGATGGCCGGCGCCTGGCGCACCGTCTGCCAGAACTTGCCGAAGTTCGCCTCCTCGTACTCGCGGAGCTCGCCGGGGCGGCTCAAGAGGTCCAACCAGTGCAGTTGCGGGCGGGTGTTGCGGACGTAATGGTAGTTGTTCATGTAGGGGGGGGACGTGAGCAGCAAGGCGACGCTGCCCGGCGCCAGGTCGCTGGTGAAGTAGGAACGGTGCTGGACCTCCCGTCGCCGGCCGCGCCAGACCGGGCCATAGCGTTCGCTCGCCCAGACGCAGTCTGCCAGCATCTCCTGCAACTTCTGCCCCAGCGGCAAGACAACCGAGGCGTTGCGCACCAGCGCCTTGCCGGCGCTGGGTCGGGTGCTGAGGCTCGGTTCGTAACTGTAGTTGGAGACGGCGATCAAGGAGGCGCCCAGGGCGGCACGGAACAGGAGCTGATCGGGCGACGGCAATACTGCCAGGCGTCCCAACGCGAAGAGGAATTTCGCTTCGACCGGGGCGCCGAACAAGGGGATGCGGCTGCGGAAGGCCGGCGGCCGGGCCAGGCCGTGGTGGCGCATCACCTCCGCAATGCCGTCGTCGCCGTCCGCGGCCCAACGGCGGTCCACCTCCACTTCGAACTGGGCGAGCGCCGTCCGAAACTCGGCGATCTCCGCGCCGAAGCGCTCCGGCGGGACGTCGACGCACTGGAGCTTGGCCCGTGCCGCCAGGACCGGCCAGGCGTTGACGTCGTAGCCCACCGCATCGCAGCCGGCCTTCAGGGCCTCGACCAGCGTGGTGGCGACACCGGCGAAGGGATCGAGCACTAACGCCTCCGCGCGCCGGCGTAGGGGCAGATAGGCGTCCAGGGCATCGCGCACGAAGTCCGCCGAGTAGCCGGCGATCCAGGGCACCCAGCGGTGGACCGCCTGCGTTTTGTTCTCGGCCGCCGCGGCGTCGCTGAGCGCCGCGCGGGCCGGGCTAATGCGCGGCATACACGCCGCAACGAAAACAACGTCCGTGGCGGCCGCCCAGGCAGCGCGCTTCTTCGCCTGGTGGCCGCACCTGCCGCGCATATCGGCTCGGGGCATTTTTCATCATGCGGCATGATACGCGCTCACTGCCGGCCTGTCAGTAGCGCCCCTACTACTGCCTACCGATCCGTGAGGCCCTCGACCTGGATCTCGTCCAGGACGTTGCCGACGCCTTCGACGCGTCCGGCGACCTCCAGGGCCGCCTCGGATTCATCGAGCGTGGCGACGACGCCGCGCAGCGTCACGTCGCCGTCGCGGACCTCCACCCGTAGTTCCAGGTCGGTGGTCATCGCGTCCTCGCGCAACTCGCGCACGACGGCCGCCTTCACCTCGTCGTCGCCCGGCATTGGCCCGGTGCTGGACTGCTGGACGAGGCCCACGTCGTCGCTTGCCGTCGGTTCGAACCCGCCGACCACATCGAGACCTTGCTCGCTGGTCGGGTTCGGCTTGACCACCGGATCGGTGGGGGCGAAGTAGGGGCGGTCTTCCTCAAACGGCTCCCAAGGACCCTCGATCGCCTCCCGCGGATAGGTGGTTCCCACGTCCGCTTCCGTGTCCGTTGAGGGCTCCGGCGCTTCCTCCTGCGCGGGATCGACGAGACGCGTCGTCGCCCGATCTCGGAACAACGCCTCATCGGACGGCTCACTACGTGCCGTTGCCGTATCGTCGTTCTGATCCGTTGCCAGGGCCAGTTGATCATCGTCAGGCCTGCGGTCTGCCACTCCTCGCTCCGCGTACTCCTGCTTCTCATCCGACGCCATCGCTGCGACCTCCATGTTCAGACAGTCGCCTGCATGAACGGCAAGCCGCGTGCCAACCGGCGCCGGCGACAGTTCCGTCAATGCTCCAGCGTCAACGCCTGGAAGGTCTCCAGCAGCCAGGCGCCATGGATGTGCCCGACCCGGTAGCGCATGACGGCGCCGTGCAAGGGGCCGCGCGCCTCCGCCATCCGGCGTTGGTTCTCGTCCGCCTGTCCCTTCCAGAGCCGGTCGACGACCGCCGCCGGTTCCTCCGCCGCCACGGCATCCTCGGTCGCGGCGAGATGCTCCGCCCAGAGCCGAAGACGCAACGTCCGCGCGAATTCCCGGTCGTGGATAAAGGCGTCCAGTTCGCTGTCGGTCTCGAACCCGCGCAGATTCATGTTGGCCGAGCCGACCAGCGACCACTCGTCGTCGACCAGCGCCACCTTGGCGTGCACGTAGATGGGCCGGTAATAGAAGGCCTTTCGTCCGAACGCCGGACCGGAGGTGTAGAGGCTGTAGACCTCGACCACGCGCCCGGCCCGGTCGGCCGCACGCAAGGTCTCGACGTGCTGATCGTTGTCCCACTTGCCGTCGGCCGCCCGGAGGGGCAGGACGAGGACGATGCGGAACTCCGGGGTGGGCGGACGCTGGATCAAGGTGATCAGGTCGTCAAGGAGGGCGTGAGACCACAGGTACTGATTCTCGAGATAGATCAGGCGTTTCGCGCTGCGAATCACTTCCCGGTAGGCGTGCTCGATGCCGCGGATGCCCTTCGGCGCGAAGGCGTAGGTGTTGGGATGTATCGTACGCACGACCTGGACGGGGGTGGTCCACCCCGGCTCGGGGGTCGGCTTGGCGTGGGGCAAGGCCGTGCTGCCGGTGACGGCCGCCCAGCGCTGGCGGAAGTTGGCCTCGACGTCGGCGACGGCCTCGCCCTCGATTTGCACCTGGACGTCGTGCCAGTTCGGTCCGTCGCGGAGCGGGTGGTCCGGCGTATCCCAACGGTCACCGGCCAGGACGGTGAGGTCCATCCCGCCGACGAAGGCGACCCGGCCGTCGATGGCGACCGCCTTCTGATGGTGGCAATGGCTGGCCACGGCGGTGTCGTCCAGGCGCGTCTGGATGTCGCCGCTGCCGGCCCGCAACATTTCCCCGACGACATCCAGGACGGCCAGGCGATCGGGCTGGAAGAGGGCGCGGGCGCCGGACCAGAGCAACACGCGGACCGGCACGCGCTGCGCCGCCGCCGAGAGCGCGGCGATAATCTGGCTCTCCAGCAGGGCCTGCTCACTGCCGCGGCGCAGCGGCATGTGGGGCGTCAGACACCAGCCGGCGATATAGACGTAGCGTTGGGCGCCGGCGATTGCCGCGCAGAGCGTGGGGAAGTAGTGGGCTCCATCGACCAGCGGCGTCACCCGGTTGTGCTGGCGCGGCGGCGTGTCGCCGCCGAACCAGCGCGGCTCCTTCCCCCACCAGCCGTCCCCGCCGGCCTCGCGGTGGGCCGCTAACCCGCGTTGATGACGCCGTGCGTCGCAGGAGGACACCACGGCGCCCACCCGACGCGCCGCAAATTCGCCAAGCACCCGATACAGCGGCACCGTTCCGCTTTCCCTCCCCCACCCGGCGCTCAAGCTGCCACCGGAGCATCCGCCGAAGGGGGCACGTCGCGTGCCGATTGCCCCGTCCCGCAGTCGCGGCCCGGTTCGATCGTTAGCCGTTTGCCCGTCGTCGCACGCTGGCCACGAGCACCAGGAGCAGGCCGATGAGGCCGGCGACGGACACCGCGGCCCCGACCAGCACGGAGGCCGGGTGGTACGCCACGACGACGGTGTGGGTGCCCGGCGGGACGGCGACGGCCTGCAGGGCGAGGTCGGCGCGGTAGATCGGTACCTGCCGGCCGTCCACCGTCGCCCGCCAGCCGGGGTACCAGGATTGCTTGATGACGAGGTACACCTCGCCGTCCGCCGTCACCCTGGCTTGCAGGTCGTCGCCCCGGCTCACCACGGTGAAGCTGGCATGCCCGGCGGTCGCGGGTAGTGGGGCCGGGAGCAGGCGCGGGTCCCCTTGCAGCATGGCGTCCAGCCGGCGCAAGGCGCGCGTGGCCAGGCCGGCGTGCGGTGCGAGGTCGGGATAGCTCAGGATCGTCTGCTGCAGCAGCGGATAGTCGGGGCGCCGGAGCATTTTCGCGACCTGACCATCGTCGCCGGTGACCTGCGTGCGCACTGCCAGGAACACCGGCGACGCCGCGCCGGCCACGTGGTAGATGTCCACGTCGCCGCTGAGGGCGCGGCCGAGCGCGCCGTCCGCCGACAGGGTGACGGCGGTATCGCCCTGGGTGAGGCCGTCATGCAAGGTGATCGCGCGCACCTCAACGTTGCCGGTCGCCAGCAAAGAGGTGATCGCAATGCTGCGCAGCCAGGGACGATCCGGCAGCATGACCTGGGCCAGGTAGGCGTGGCCGTTGGACGGGTCGCGCAGGCTGGTGCTGGGCTGGACGGTCGCGTTCCCCAGCAGGGCGGCCGTGTTCACGCCGGCCGTCAGCGTGGCCTCGGTGGTGCGACCGGCGGTATCGACGAGACTGACGCGCGCCACCGCCGTGCCGGTGGCGGGAGTGGCGCCGTCGACATCCGTGACGAGGCCGACGACCGTGGCGGGAGCGGCGGCAAACCGGCCGGCGTCGCTGCTGGCTCCCGGCGGCACGACGAGCGTGTTGTTGAGGTCGTAGGTGGCCCCGCCACTCTGAAGGTCGTGGAGGCGGTCGGCGATGACATCACCGACGCCAAAGAACTGCAGCCAGCGCGGCGGGGGCGGCGCTGCCAGTTCGGCGCGCAAGACCGCGTCGGGATTGCCGCAGATCGCGCAAGTGGGCAGGATCAATTGCTTGAGCGCGACATAATTGGCGAGCGGCAGGATACCGCCGTCATAGCCGTCCAGACTGGCCACTCCGTAGGCCAGGGAAAGGTTGGGGGTGAGGATGTCCTGGAGCTTCGTGGCGACGGCGGTGCGGTAGGCGCTGTCGGCGCCGGTCGTGGCGGCGGCGATCTGCTGCAGCGTGGCGCTGTCGCCGGGGCTATAGGCATCGCTGGCGATCGAGAGCGCCCGCCCGTCGTCGGGATGCCCTTGCAAGTAGTCGACCGTCTGGCGCTGATCGCTGTACACCTGCGGCGGCACCGGCGCGTTCAGGTCCAGCCAGCTCGCGGCGACGACGAGTTCGAGGATCGCGGCGACCGGCAGGAGCAGCTTGACCGGGGTCGCGAAGCGAGCAAGCGTCCGGCCGGGTCGGGGCGTGGCCGTGGTGGTCGCCAACAGGACAAGGGCCAGGGAGGCGGCGGCGACCAGCAGTGGTTCCAGCGTAGGCGGCGCGGCCGCCCGTCCCAGGGCGATGACGGCCGCGCCGGCGAGCGTGGCAAGGGCGACGACGAGGATGCCGGCGCGCACCGGCCAGGGTTGGTAGGTCGGCCGTCGTTCCCAGATGACGCCAACGCCCAACGCGCCGAGGGCGGCCAGGCCGAACGTCGTCACGTACAGCCAGCGCGCCGGCACCCGAAAGGACGAGAAGCCGGGGACCACGTGAAAGGCGAACCGCCAGAGCGGGTCGTAGATGCCGAAGGCGAGCGCGAACGGCACCGCCACCAGCAAATACATGAGCCAGGCGCCGGAACGCCGGTAGCTCGTGACGGCGCCGACGATGGCGAGCAGGAGTCCCAGCACGCCGACATAAGCGACGTGCTCCGTGGTGTCCGGTTGATTGGCCAGGCCGGGCAGGAGCTCGATCAGCAGGAGATCGGGCCGGAGCGAGAACGAGCTGGCCTCGCCCATGGTCAGGCCCCCCCGGCGAATCGACTGGCCGGTGAGCTCCAGCGTGGGCAGGAGCTGCACGCCGGCGACCGCGATGCCGCCGACGAGCGCCACGGCGCCCGTAGCGACGATCGCCAGCAGCGACCGCCATGACCGCACCTGTTGCAGCAGGCGCCATACTCCCC
>JAICXR010000403.1 GCA_025980355.1 Chloroflexota bacterium
CTGGCGGCGCTTCGCGCTGCGCTCACGGCCGCCGGCTGGCGACCCGCCCTCAGCGGCAGCGGCCCGACGCTCTTTCTGTTCCCGAACTCGAACGCGGAGGCCGCCGCGATGCAGCGTGCGGCGCGTCGGCTCGGGGCCCAATCCTGGCGCTGCCGCACGATCCGGCGGCCGCCGCTGTCCTATACATAGGGTGCAAAACGCCGCATAACGCGTCTCTATGCAACGAACGAGCAAGGGAGCGTAGGAAATTCAGGCTATCTGGGACGCTGGATGCGGCGGGCGTCACCTACTATGCAAGAGCGCCCGAAACACGGGGCGTCCACCGGTACGCGCTGCCGGCCGGCAAGATCGAGGAGGGGCCTGTAGGGTGCGTCGATTTATCGCAGCGATTGCCTTGGCAGTCACCATGGTTACGGCCCTGGCGCCGCAGCAAGCCGCCGAAGCAGCCTGGAACGCTTTTCCGTACGGGCAGTGTACATGGTGGGCAGTCAACATGCGGCCGGACCTGGCCGGGAGCGTCTGGGGCAATGCCTGGCACTGGTCCTACGAAGCCAGTTGGAGCGGCTGGAGCGAGGGCTACACGCCGAAGCGGGGCGCGATCGTCGTCTTCCAACCGTATACGGGTGGCGCCGGCTGGCTGGGCCACGTGGCCTATGTGACGGCGGTCGGCAACAACGGCTGGTTTCAGGTCAGCGAGATGAACTTCCCCTGGTGGGGCCGGGTCAGTTATCGCTGGACGCACACCGGATGGGGCGTGTCCTTCATCTACTGGTGATGCGCTATCATGAACGCGTGAGAGCACACGCCTGACCACAGGGCCGGCATGCACCGGCCCTTTTGTTTTGTCCGAGGGCGATCGCCAGCGCGACGAGCCCGCCGCCGGATGACGGCCGCCCGCCGGCCACCCGCGTATGGCGACGATCAGTGGGGAGCACGTACCGATGCCGGGACTCTTTGGACGCCTCAACCCGTTCCGCCGTCCGTTAGAGAAGACGCGGGAAGGGTTCTTCGGGCGCGTGACGACCCTCTTCGGGCGCGCGCAGCAGCTTGATGCCGGCTTCTGGTCGGAGCTGGAAGACCTGCTGATCGAGGCCGACCTGGCCGACACGGCGGAAGAAGTACTGGACGACCTGAAGCGGCGAGTCCAGGAAGACCGCATGCGCTCCCCGCGCGACGTGCAGGAGGCGCTCCAGGCGGAGCTCGTCCGTCTGCTCGGGCCATCCGGCGAACCGCTGGCCAAGGTCGAAGGTCTGACGACCGTCCTGGTGGTCGGCGTGAACGGCGTGGGCAAGACGACCTTCATCGCCAAGCTGGCGCACCGGCTCACGCAGTCGGGCGAGCGAGTGATCCTCGCCGCCGGCGACACCTTCCGGGCCGGCGCGGTCGAACAGTTGAAGCGCTGGGGGGAGCGCATCGACGTGCCGGTGATCAGCCACCAGGCCGGCGCCGACCCTGGCGCGGTCGTTTTCGACGCCATGCAGGCCGCCAAAAGCCGCGACTACACCTACTGCATCCTGGACACGGCCGGCCGCATCCACACCAAGCACAACCTCATGGAAGAGCTCCAGAAGTTGGAGCGCGTCGCGCGGAAGGTCGACGCGTCGGCACCCCAGGAGATCCTGCTGGTCCTGGATGCGGTCACCGGGCAGAACGCCATTCAGCAGGCGAAGAAATTCGCCGACACCGTCGACGTCACCGGCGTCGTCGTCACCAAACTCGACAGCTCCTCGAAGGGCGGCGCCCTCTTTGCGGTCGCCCGTGAGCTCCGCGCGCCGATCAAGTTCATCGGCACTGGCGAGAAAGTGGACGACCTTCAGCCCTTCGACGCTGAGGAGTTCGTGCGGGCCTTGTTCGAACGGGAAGAAACGGAGGCGCCGGCCTTAGGGCCGGCCGGGCAGTGACTGCGGATGGGGCACGCCGATGAGTTGGCAATTGCTCGTACCCGGGCACGGCAGCAACGTCTCGGCGCTCACCACCGCCCACTCGGCCGAATGACCGCTGCGGGCATCGCGAACCGTCACCGTGCTCACGTGCTGCGCGTCGGCCAGCAACATCGTAATCAGGGCGTCGGCCGCTTTGAAATCCAGTGTGGACGAGGTCTCCTTGCCGCCGCTCGGTATGACGACGACGGACGGCACCAGGGACTCCACCGGTGTCTTCCCGGTCGGCAGGAGCGTGATCTGCAATTGCAATTCCGTGAGCGAAGGCCGGTACGACGCCAGACGTATCGACAGGTCCGGGGCTAAAGCGAAGGTCTGCCCGGCGCCGAGCGTCGTCGACGATTGACCGCAGGCGGCCAGCATCACGATCGCTGACAGAATACAGAGCACCCGGGGGAATGCACGCATCGGGGCCTCTCAGAGGCGGTAGCCGTCTACCTTTTCCATGACAGACTGCCAGCGGACGCTCAGGTGAGCGCCCCTCAGCATACCGCAATTCCGGCCCGCCGTGTGGCCCCGTTCATGGCTCCCCCGAAAAATTTACATAGGCGGGTCTCAGGCCGCGTCGCTGTTCCGGCCGACCTGCCAGCGCAAGAATCCCTCCATGAAGGCGTCCAGATCGCCGTCGAGCACGGCCTGGACGTTGCTGGTCTCGATGCCGGAGCGGAGGTCCTTGACAAGGGTATAGGGATGCAGCACGTAGTTGCGGATCTGGCTGCCGAAGTCGGCGGCAACAAACTGCCCGCGCAGGCGCGCCGACTCCGCTTCCTGCTCCTCGATGCGCCGTTCCAGGAGACGGGACCGCAGGATCGTCATCGCGACCTCGCGGTTCTGGAGCTGCGAGCGTTCGTTCTGGCAGGTGACGACAATCCCCGTAGGAATGTGGGTCAGGCGCACCGCCGAGTCCGTCTTGTTCACGTGTTGGCCGCCGGCCCCCGTCGAGCGGTAGGTATCGACGCGGACGTCGCCCAGGTCGATCTGCACTTCCATGTCCTGTTGGACCTCCGGCATGACCTGGACCAGGGCGAATGAGGTGTGTCGGCGTCGGGCCGAATCGAAGGGCGACAACCGGACCAGCCGGTGGGTGCCGCGTTCCGCGGAGAGATACCCGTAGGCATATGGGCCCCGCACCATCAGCGTGGCGCTCTTAATGCCCGCCTCTTCGCCCGGCTGCTGGTCGACGAGCTCCGTCTCGAAGTGGTGCGTTTGTCCCCAGCGCAGGTACATGCGCACCAACATCTCGGCCCAGTCCTGGGCTTCGATCCCGCCGGCACCGGCGGAGATTTCCACGATCGCGTTGTTGGCATCGTACTTCCCGCCCAGCAGGAGGTCGAACTCCATGCGGTCAAGCCGCCGGCCGAGCTCCTGGGCCTGCCGCTCGATCTCCGCCGTGAGCTCCGGATCGTCCTCGGCCAGCGATAGCAACTCCTGTAACTCCGCGATCTCCCGTTCGATCCGTTGCCAGCGACCGACCTGATCTCTCAGTACCGTGAGCTGTTGATTCGTGGCCTGGGCGAGGCGTGAATCGTCCCAGAAGCCGGGCGCGGCGGCCTGTGCGTCGAGCTCCGCGATGCGCTGGATCTTGCCAGGC